>JASEFA010000007.1 GCA_030019365.1 Bacillota bacterium | reverse complement strand
CTGGTGATGTTCACCTCGGGCGTTCTCGGAGGTGGGCGCTATTTGACGCTTACGGATCATCCTCTCCAGAAAATCGGCGTAGCGAGGGAGTTCAGGCAGCTGCTTCCAGGTCCTTCAACTGAACCGGGTAGCCGAGCGACTGGAGGCGCCTGACCAGGCGTCGAGATACCGCGTCGCGGTTGAGACGGTCGAAGTAGGCCTGCCCGAGTTCACGGTAGCGGGAACCGTCCTTCAGCATGTGGTAGATGATGATCAGGATGGCATTGGCCACGGCAACGAGTGCTCTCTTCTTACCTCGGCGGGCAGCAAGGCGGTGGAAAAGCGCGTAGAAGTAGGTGCCCTTGGCTCGACTGGCAGCGTGAGCGGCTTCGACCAGGACCTCTTTCAGCCAGGGGCTCCCCTTTCTGATCCTGCCCGATTTCCTCTTGCCCGCGCTCTCGTTGTTCCCCGGGCAGACACCTGCCCAGGAGGCGATGTGCTTGTCGGTGGGGAACCTGGGCATCCACCCCGATCTCAGCGATAATGGCCTGGACAGTTCTCTTTTCTACCCCCGTGATCTCGCAGAGCAGGGCGACCTTCTCCTCGAAAGGGCGCATCATCTCCTCGATCCTCACGGTGCACGCCTCAATCAGTTCGTCCAGGTAATCGATGTGGCGCAGTTGCTGCGCGAGCAGAAAGCGGTGGTGGGAGTCAACGCGGCCCTCCAGCGCCTTCTCCAGTTCGGGAATCTTGTTGCGGAGCCTGCCTCGCGGCATCTCCGCCAACGCCTCGGCGTCAGCGCAGCCTGCCGCGATGGCCTCCAGCATGGCCCTCCCGGACACGCCCAGCACATTGGAGGCCACCGACGCCAGTTTGATGTTCATCCCCTCAAGCACCTTCTGCAACCGGCTGATCTCGGAGGCCCTTTCTCTGATCAGGGCCTTGCGGTAGCGCACCACTTCCCGGAGATCCCGGATGGGCTTGGGTGGGATAAAGCTGCCCCGGATGAGTCCGTGCCGGAGTAAGTCCGCAAGCCACTCGGCGTCCGTCTTGCGGCCCGGAACATTCTTTATGTCCCGGGCGTTGGCGAGCACCACCTCGCAGGCGCCCTCCAGGATGTTGTAGTAGGGTCGGAGCGAGACGCGGTGCGGACCTCTCGGCCCGCCCGTTTCCTCGCTCCGCCCTCCGAACCGGACGTGCGCGTCTCCACGCATCCGGCTCTCCCCGTGTTCATGCCAGTCGGCTACGTCACTGCCTGGTCGTTCGTCGCCCACGGTGACGGGATCGCCGTTCCTCGATAACGGTAGCGAGTGATCGCGACCGCCGCTGCGTTGAACAGGCGGACCCCGTCCTGCTCCGGCCACCACTTCCGGAGATAGCGCCGTCGCAGTTCCCCCATACCCGTTTTGGGATGCTTGCGGCACAACCAACCCCACACCCGCCGCCATGTAAAGGCGGAGCGGTGGGCGAAGGTCTTGGCCGCTGCCCCATGACGGTGGTAGGTCGTCCATCCACGCAGCACCGGGTTGAGGCGGTGCAGCAGGACGGCGAGCGATTGGTTCGTTGATCCGTGGGTAGCACCTCGCACCTTCGCCTTGACCGCCGCCAGGGCGGCGCGGGACGGGTAGGTGTACACGAAGCGCTTGGGTGAGCCTCGTTGCTGGTGGCGCTGGATACGCACACCCAGGAAATCGAAGCCCTGGTCGATGTGGGCGATCCTCGTCTTCTCCTGAGAAAGGCGCAGCCCCATCGGGAGAAGCACCACTGCCGCCTCCTCCCGCAGTCGCTCAGCATCCGCACGAGTCCCCGCCACCATAAGCACCCAGTCATCCGCATAGCGGACGAGGCGATAGTTGGCCAGGCCTTTGCGGCGGCGTTGCTCACGCTGGTGGGAGTCCCCCAGCGTGTGCCAGGCCGCGACGAAGTGCTCGTCGAGGACGGACAGGGCGACATTGGAGAGCAATGGTGAGAGGATTCCGCCTTGCGGTGCACCTGTGCTTGCCTCCCGAAGCACGCGATCCTCACCCAGGATGCCGGACTTCAGGAACGCCTTCACCAGCCCCACGACGCGCTTGTCTGCGATGCGAGCCCGCAGCCGTTGTAACAAGGCGGCGTGCGCGATTTCATCGAAACACGCTTTGATGTCACCCTCCACGATCCACTCATAGGAGCGGCTGGTGAAGTAGTGAATCTCCGCGATGGCGTCCTGTGCCCGGCGTCCGGGGCGGAAGCCATAGGAACATGGCTGAAAGTCCGCCTCCAGAATGGGCTCAAGCACGATTTTGAGGGTGGCTTGGACCACCCGGTCCCGCACCGTGGCGATGCCCAGCCGGCGGCGTTTACCATCGGCTTTGGGGATCATCACCTCGCGCACGGGAACCGGCCGGAACCGTCGAGCTTTGAGCTCGTCTCGCAGCTCGGAGAGGAACGCCTGCTCGCCCCGGACGGCCTGCACGTAGTCAGCGTACACCAGTCGTGGATTAGGGGGGCGCAGGTCACCATAGCCGAGGCCCAACCTCTCCACGGTACCCGGGCGGAAGTTCTCCACCAGCACGTCGCAGACGGCAGCGAGCTTCCGGACGATGGTCGCACCCTCCGTGCACGCGATGTCGACGGTCACCGGCCGAGATCGGCCAGAACCATGGTGCAAAAAGGACGGGCCAGCACCACCGTAGAGCCAGGAATGTGGAATGGGAGTCTTAAGGCAAGAAAGATGGTCGGAGCGGCCGGACTTGAACCGGCGACCTCGTGGTCCCGAACCACGCGCCCTACCAAGCTGGGCCACGCCCCGACCTCGCGATCCACATTCATTATACGGTGCCACGCCCGCTCCGTCAAATCAAATGAACCCGGCCACGATGCGACCAGGGGCTAGCCTGCCCACCCGGACCAAACGGGCAACATAAACCCGGTGGCTCAAGGGATACTTCCCCCGCCAGTGCAATGGAGCCGTGACGTCGGCCAGCTCACTAGGACTCGGCCCAGACCAGGGAGACGTGGGTGACGTTGAAGCCGGCGGCCACCAGTCTGTCCACGCAATCCTTGGCCTCGGTGGTCTTGAGGCGCAGGACCACCTCCGCCCAGCCGGGGGCGTCCCGGGGGAAAATGGCTACTGATGCGATGGACACGCCCGCGTCGCGCACCACTTCGGCGATACGGGCCAGTATGCCCACCCGGTCCGGCACCACCAGGGTGACGCGGGTGCCGGGAGCGGTGATGGCCAGCATGTCCACCAGGGCGTGGAAGAGGTCGTGGGCGGTGATGATCCCCACCAGAGTACCGTCCTCTTCCACCACGGGCAGAGCGGTGTAGTCGTGGCGGGACATGTACCAGGCCGCCTCTTCGATGACGTCGTCGGGCCGCACCGCCCGTACCTCGCGGGTCATCACGTCCGCCACGCGGGCGCCGTCCAGATAGCCGGGGTCGGTCGCCCGGCCCAAAGCCCGCAGGATGTCCCAATGGGTGACGATACCAGCCAGATGACCGTTCTCCGTCACGGGCAGGGCTTCAAAACCCCGCTCCCCCATCAACTCCCGTGCCCGCCGGAGGGTTTCCTCCGCCCGCACCACCTGGGGATTACGGCTCATGCGGTCCCGCACGAACATCCGCCCCGCCCCCCTTCAACCCGCCGCGCGGATTTGCTACTGCTTCTTCGTCAGCACCAGATCGTATCCCTGCCGGTCGACCAGGACGGTGTCGCCGGGGCGGAACCGGCCCTGCAGGATGGCGCTGGCCACCCGGTTGGCCACCTCGCGCTCGATGGTGCGGCGCAGGGGGCGGGCGCCGAAGACGGGGTCGAAGCCCTCTTCCGCCAGGAGGTCGCGAGCACCCTCGCTCACCTCCAGGTGCAGGTCCTGCTCCTTGAGGCGGGCAGCCAGGCGGTCGAGTTGCAGGTCCACGATGCGCCGGATCTGGGCGGGCCCCAGGCTGTTGAAGATGACGATCTCGTCCAGCCGGTTGAGGAACTCGGGCCGGAAGTGGCCCCGCACCGCCTCCATCACCCGCCGGCGCATCTCGGCGTCATCGCGGCCCCCCAGCTCCTGGATCCAGGTGGAGCCCAGGTTGGAGGTCATGATGACCACCACATTCCGGAAGTCCACCGTGCGGCCGTGGCCGTCGGTGAGGCGGCCATCGTCCAGGAGCTGCAAGAGCAGGTTGAACACCTCGGGGTGCGCCTTCTCCGCCTCGTCGAACAGCACGATGGAGTACGGGCGGCGGCGCACCGCCTCCGTGAGCTGGCCACCCTCTTCATAGCCCACGTACCCTGGTGGGGCCCCGATCAACCGGGAGACGGTGTGGCGCTCCTGGTACTCGGACATGTCGATGCGGGTGAGGGCCCGCTCGTCGTCGAAGAGGAACTCGGCCAGGGCGCGGGCCAGTTCGGTCTTGCCCACCCCGGTGGGCCCCAGGAAGAGAAACGAGCCCAGGGGACGGTTGGGGTCGGCCAGTCCCGCCCGGGCCCGGCGGATTACGTCGGAGACGGCGCCCACCGCCTCGTCCTGACCCACCACCCGCTGCCGCAGGCGCTCCTCCATGCGCACGAGCTTCTGCATTTCGCCCTCCAGCAGGCGGGCGACGGGGATGCCCGTCCACCTGGCCACCACCTGGGCGATATCCTCCTCGTCCACCTCTTCCTTGAGCAGGCGCTGGCCGACCGGGATGGCCTCCAGTTCCCGGTTGGCCTGCTCCAGCTCCTTCTGCAGGGAGAGGCGCACGCCGTAGCGCAACTCGGCCGCCCGGCCCAGGTCGCCCCGGCGCTCGGCCTGCTCCTCCTCGGTGCGGGTCTGCTCGATCTTCTCCTTCAGTTCCCGCACCCGGCCGATGAGCTGTTTCTCCCGCTCCCAGCGGGTGCGGGCCTCGGCCATGCGGGCCCGTAGCGACTCCAGCTCGCTCTGCACCTGGTGCAGCCTTTCCCCCGCGGCCGGCTCCTCTTCCCGGGAAAGGGCCTGGGCCTCGATCTCCAGCTGGCGGGCGCGTCGCTCGGGGGAATCGATGGCGGCGGGCAGGCTGTCCATCTCGGTGCGCAGACGGGCGGCCGCCTCGTCCACCAGGTCGATGGCCTTGTCGGGCAGGAAGCGGTCGGAGATGTAGCGGGCGGACATGGTGGCCGCCGCCACCAGGGCGGAGTCGCGGATGCGCACCCCGTGGTGGACCTCGTACTTTTCCTTCAGCCCGCGCAGGATGCCGATGGTGTCCTCCACCGAGGGTTCGCCCACGTAGATGGGCTGGAAACGGCGCTCGAGGGCGGCATCCTTCTCGATGTGCTTGCGGTACTCGTCCAGGGTGGTGGCGCCCACGCAGCGCAGTTCACCCCGGGCGAGCGCCGGCTTGAGCAGGTTGGAAGCATCCACCGCCCCCTCGGCAGCGCCAGCCCCCACCAGGGTGTGCAGTTCGTCGATGAAGAGGATGATGCGGCCTTCGGCCGCCTCGATCTCCTTCAGGAGAGCCTTCATGCGGTCCTCGAACTCGCCCCGGTACTTGGTGCCCGCCACCAGGGCGCCCAGGTCCAGGGCCAACACCCGCCTGTCCTTCAGGCTCTCGGGGACGTCCCCGTTGGCCACCCGCTGGGCCAGCCCCTCGGCAATCGCCGTCTTGCCCACGCCGGGCTCCCCGATGAGCACGGGATTGTTCTTCGTCCGCCGGGACAGGACCTGGATCACCCGCCGGATCTCCTCGTCCCGGCCGATGACGGGGTCCAGCTTCCCCCGCCGGACCAGGCCGGTGAGGTCCCGGCAGTACCGCTCCAGCACCCGGTACTTGCCCTCGGGCTCGGGGTCGGTCACCCGCTGGGTACCGCGCACCCCGGCCAGGGCCCTCATCACCATCTCTTCCTTCAGCCCGGCCGCCCGCAGGGCACGACCGGCGGCTCCGCTGCCGTCCAGCAAGCCGAGTAGCAGGTGCTCGGTAGAAACGTACTCGTCCTGCAAACGCCTCGCCGCGGCCTCAGCCCGGTCCAGCGCCTGGGTAAGCCGCGGGGATACATAGGCACCGGCCGCGGCACCGTAGGCCCGGGGGGAACGTTCCAGCTCCCTCTCCATCTCGGTCGCCAGGGCGGCCGGGTCGGCCCCGCAGCGGGCCACCAGAGTGGGGACCAGCCCTTCCTCCTGGCGCAACAATGCCAAAAGGAGGTCCTCCGGCTCCACCTGGCTGCGCTGGCCCGACCGGGCCAGGGCCTGAGCGGAAGCCAGGGCCTCCTGGGATTCCACCGTGAATCGCTCCGGTTGCACCACAAGTTTCTCCTCTCCGAGCCCGCCCGGCCGGGTCCCGCCAGCGCGGCGGTGGCAGGCATCACATTGACGGCGCGGCGTCGCGCGCCGGGCGGCATCCCGTGGACGGCGCGGGGTCGCGCGCCCCGCGCGCCGGACCGCCCCCCATCAGCGGGGTGGGGTTTCGGGGCGGAGGCGGGCCAGTTCCTGGATGAGCTCCTTCTCCCGCTTACCCAGGCGGGTGGGCAGCACCACCCTGACCCGCAGGTGCAGGTCGCCCCGGCCGCCCTCCCGCCGGGGGAGCCCCAACCCACGCAGGCGAAGCACAGCCCCGTTCTGGGTCTCGGGCGGCACCCTCACCTTCACGCGACCTTTGTCGAGGGTGGAGGCTTCCACGTCCGCCCCCAGGAGGGCCTCAGCGAGAGAAACCGGCAGCTCCCGCACCAGGTCAGCCCCGTGGCGGTCGAACACTGGGTGGGGCCGGACGTGCACCCGCAGGTAGACGTCCTGGCCGTCAGCGCCGCCCGGCAGCCGGAGCAGCTGTCCGTCGCGCACTCCGGGGGGCACCCTCACTTCCAGGCGTCGCAAACCGCCCGGCAGCAGCAGCTCGACCTGGCGCCGGGTGCCCTCCGCCACTTCTTCCAGGGTCACCTCCACGGTGCCCGCTTCCCGGCGGGCACCCACCTCCCCGGGGGCACCCCCGCCGTTGGGGCTGACCGTGTCGCCGGCGCCGGGGGACCAGGTCCACCAGAAAGTGCGGGTACCGGGACCTGAACCACTCCGACCGGCTCCGGAACGTCCACCGGCGGCGCCCTTCCCTCCCCTCGCGCCACCCGCGGCCCGGGCCAGCAGGTCTTCCAGGTCCAGCCCCAGGTCGGAGAAGAAGATGCGGAAGAACTCGGAGAAGTCGCCGCCCGCCGTCCCCGTGAAGGTGGGGCCGAACCCGCCCGGCTGGCGCTGGGCACGCTCCCACTGGGACCAGCGGGGCCAGTCCGCCCCTAACTGGTCGTAGCGGTGCCGCCGTTCCCGGTCGGACAGCACGGCGTAGGCCTCGTTGATCTCCTTGAACTTCTCCTCGGCCGCCCTGTCTCCGGGGTTGACGTCGGGGTGGTACTTGCGGGCCAGCCGCCGGTATGCCTTCTTTATTTCCTCGTCGCTGGCGTCATGGGAGACGCCCAGTATCTTGTAGTAGTCCTTGAACTCCACCAGGGCTCACCGCCCCATCACTCTGCACCGGTCACCCGTCCGCTGTGCCGGGACGCCACCGCCGGGCAGGCGCCGGTCCGCCCCAACCCGCCGCGGCCACGCGCGAGACGCCGCGCAACCGGCCGCGGCAGCGGGGGCGCCGGCTCAGGCACCGTCGCCGGGCTCCGGCGGACGGGCGACGCGCACGCGGGCCGGCCGCAGCACCTCACCGCGGTAAAGGTACCCCTTCTGGATCTCGTCGGTGACGGTTTCCCGGTCCACGTCATCGCATTCCCACGCCGCCACGGCCTCGTGCAGGCGGGGGTCGAAAGGCGCCCCCACCGCCTCGATGGGCTGCACGCCCTCCTGCCCCAGGAGGTTATCCAGTTGCCGGGAGATGAGTTCCAGTCCCCGGCGAAGGCCGTCGGGGTCGGCCGCAGCCATGACCTGGGGCATGAGGGCACGCTGGAAATTATCGGCCACCTCGAGGAACCGGAGGAGCAGTTCCTGGCGACCCCGATCCACCAGGCGCTCCACCTCCCGCTCCATGCGGCGCCGGTAGTTGTCCAGATCGGCCCGCGCGCGCAGGAACTGGTCCCAGTTACGTTCCGCTTCCGCGCGCCTCGCCTCCAGCTCTGTCCGGACCGCTTCCAGTTCGCCCCGCACCTGTTCCACTTCCACCCGCGCCGCTTCTAGTTTCGCTCTGAGCAGGCCCAGTTCCGCGCGGAGGTCGTCCCCCGGCGGCCCGTGCTGTGCGCCGCTCTCGGGCATCGCTCACACCTCCGCGCTACCGGTCTCCGTCGCTGGGACGGTACTCGGCATCGATGACGTCGTCTCCGCCCCGGCGCGAGGATTCGCCGGTACCGTCGGCCGTGCCGCCCGGCCCGCCGGAGGTGCCGCCAGGGCCACCCGGCCCACCACCCCCCGGACCTGCCGGCCCGCCAGAGGCGTCGCCCGGACCTGCTGACGCGCCGGCACCGGCCGCCTGGCGGTAGAGCTGCTCTGCCATCTTGTACGACGCCTGCTGCAGTTCCTCCATGGCGGAACGGATGCGGGATACGTCCTCGCCCTTGGCGGCCTCCCGCAGCGACGAGATGGCCCGCTCGATGCGGGACCTCTCGTCCCCGGAGAGCCGGGCCCCCGTGTCCTTCATGGTCTTCTCGACCTGGTAGATGAGGGAGTCGGCCTGGTTGCGGGCGTCCACCAGCTCGCGCCGCTTCTTGTCTTCCTGGCCGTAACTCTCGGCTTCCTTCACCATGCGGTCGATGTCGCCCCTGGAGAGCTGGGTCGAGCCGGTGATGGTGATGTGCTGCTCGCGGCCGGTGGCGCGGTCTTTCGCCGTTACGTTCAGGATGCCGTTGGCGTCGATGTCGAAGGTGACCTCGATCTGCGGGATGCCGCGAGGCGCCGGCGGGATGCCGTCCAGCAGGAAGCGGCCCAGGGTGCGGTTGTCGCGGGCGAACTCCCGCTCGCCCTGCAGCACGTGGACCTCCACCGTGGTCTGCCCGTCGGCGGCGGTGGTGAACACCTCGCTCTTGCGGGTGGGGATGGTGGTGTTACGCTCGATAAGCCTGGTCATGACGCCGCCCAGGGTCTCGATGCCCAGGGAGAGCGGGGTGACGTCCAGCAGGACGATGTCCTTCACCTCACCGGCCAGCACTCCGGCCTGGATGGCCGCCCCCACCGCCACCACCTCGTCCGGGTTCACTCCCCGGTTGGGCTCCTTGCCGGTGAGCTTGCGCACCAGCTCCTGAATGGCGGGCATGCGGGTGGCGCCCCCCACCAGGATGACCTCGGCGATGTCCCGCTCCGTCAGCCTGGCGTCAGAAAGCGCCTGGCGGAAGGGTCCGATGCACCGCTCGGTGAGGTCGCGGGTAATCTCCTCGAACTTCGCCCGGCTGATGCGCTCTTCCAGGTGCTTGGGGCCCGAAGCATCGGCGGTGATAAAGGGCAGGGAGATGGTCGTCTCCGGCACGGAGGAAAGCTCGCACTTGGCCTTCTCGCACGCCTCCAGCAGGCGCTGCAGAGCCTGCCGGTCCTTGCGGAGATCGATGCCCGTGTCCCGCTGGAAGCGGTCGGCCACGCAGTTCACCAGGCGCATGTCGTAGTCGTCGCCGCCCAGGTGGGTGTCCCCGGAGGTGGCCTTCACCTCGAAGACGCCGTCCCCCACTTCGAGGATGGAGACATCGAAGGTGCCGCCGCCCAGGTCCCACACCAGGATGGTCTCGTTGGTCTTCTTGTCCACGCCATAGGCCAGGGAGGCGGCCGTGGGCTCGTTGATGATGCGCAGCACCTCCAGCCCGGCGATGCGCCCGGCATCACGGGTGGCGGTGCGCTGGGCGTCGTTGAAGTATGCCGGTACCGTGATGACGGCCTTGGTCACGGGCTCGCCCAGGTACTTCTCGGCGTCCATCTTCAGCTTCTGCAGGATCATGGCCGAGATTTCTTCCGGAGAGAACTCCTTCCCCGCCGCGGGCATGTTGATGCGCACCGTATCGCTGGCTCCCCGCTTCACCTGATAGGGAACCCGTTCCCGCTCCAGGGAAACTTCATCGTAGCGCCGCCCCATGAACCGCTTGATAGAAAACACCGTGTTCTCCGGGTTCAGCACCGCCTGCCGGCGTGCCAGCTGCCCCACCAGGCGCTCTCCCGCCTTGGTGAAGCCCACCACGGAAGGGGTCAGGCGGCTTCCCTCCGCATTGATGATCACCTGCGGTTTGCCTGCCTCCATTACCGCGATCACTGAGTTAGTGGTCCCCAGATCGATGCCCACGACCTTCGCCATACACGCGCACCTCCTTGTCCCCACTCGCTGCTCCCCGCCCGTCCTCTCGGGCGTCCCCTTCCTCGGGCACCTCAACCGGGATGCGCCGGAAACCCGGCCGCCCCGGTCTCCCCGTCCGCCCGTGCTCGCCAGCATCGTCCTCGGCCGCCTCGTCGCCCGGCAGGTCCGGGCCGGACAGCCGGCCTTCCATGCGCAGGATGACCCTGACCCCGGCCATGTTTATGCGTTCGACCCGGATCAGGTGGCATATCCGCTGCAGGAGGACCAGATCGTTCTCCGAGTACAGGCGGATGTTGTTCTCGGTACGGGAGGGGCACACCAACCCGTACCGCTCGAGCACCCGCAGGGTTTGCGGGTTAACCCCCAGGAGGCGGGCAGCCACGCTGATCGTGTATACCGGTTCATCCGGTCCGTGCAGAGGCAGGGCTGATCCCTCCTCACAAGGATGTTGCACCGGTCATTATAACCTTCTTATCGGCATCCGTCAACGAACGCATCTGTCAACGAACCGTGACCCTCAGCCTCACCGCCACGTCAGGAGCTTCCCTCATTGCCCTGCCGGCGGCGTGCCCTTGCTGGGCCATCGCATGCCGGGCGGCAAAGCAGGGAGTGGCGATACCGCGCACTTTCGCGCGGCACCCGCCACTCCCGGCGAGTGTGTGCC
This sequence comes from Bacillota bacterium, assembly GCA_030019365.1. Classification (NCBI taxonomy): domain Bacteria; kingdom Bacillati; phylum Bacillota; species Bacillota bacterium. The sequence continues at coordinate 118,675 of JASEFA010000007.1, read as the reverse complement.
CTGTGGTTTGTCGGATCTGGCTACCGCCCCCGGTGTAGTGTTCAGAGGCGGGCGGGAAGGGCGGTCCGCAGCGCTGCACCCACCAGACGCAAGGCTTCGTCCTGCGCGCGGAGGCGGATGGCGCGCGCAATCAGAGAACCGAGGATACCGGCGGCCTCCACCGCGCCCACCAGGAGCACCCCCACCAGGCGATCATCCTGGAAGGCGATCCGGAAGTAGGCCGGCAGGCCGCGCCCATGGTCCCCCCCGTGGAATGGTGCGCGCCCCGGGGCCGGGCCGGTGAGCACCCGGGCCCAGGGGCCGGCCGGAAAGATCTCTCCCAGGGAGACCACCTGCAGCGGCCCCAGGTGCACGGGGTTGATGCGGAGGCCTCCCCGGTAGGAGGCGCGCAGGCCGGCCATGTTGCGCCCGGCGATGCGGCCCTGGGCTACCGCCAGGGGCCAGAGGGGAAGCATCCCCTGTCTTCCCGTGGCCAGGTCGAGCGTCTGGGCCACGTCTCCGGCCGCCCAGACCCCCGATACGGTGGTGGCCATGGTGGCGTCGGTGACCACCCCCTCCGCCACCTCGACCCGGGCCTGGCGGGCCAACGCCGTGTTGGGCCTGACGCCCACCGCCAGCACCGCCAGGTCGCACGGGATGGTGGTACCGCCCACCTCCACCTGGAGGCTGGCCCCCGCCCCGCCACCGGAGCACGGCCCGGCCTCCCCGCCACCGGAGCAGGCGACCGACTCCAGGGCACAACCCAGCATGACCCTCACGCCCCGGGACTCCAGGTGGGCGGCCACCAGGGACGAAGCCGTGTCGTCGCAGCCCCCGGGCAGCAGGGTGGGCATCTTTTCCACCAGCGTAACGTCCAGGCCGCGGGCGGCCAGCGCCCAGGCCACGTGGACCCCAATGAATCCACCCCCCACCACCACCGCATTTCGTGCCCTCCCCGCCGCTGCGGCCAGCCGGCGGGCATCCCGCAGGGTGCGCAGGGCAAACACCCCCGTCGGCAAAGGGCGGCCGGGGTCGGTGCCGGCGTGCATGCCGGGGACCGCGGGGACAATGGGACTGGCACCGGTGGAGAGCAGCAGGCAGTCGTACGACAGCTCCCGACCATCTTCCAGGAAGACCCGTCGCGCCCCGCGGTCGAGGGAGCGGACGGCGATACCCGTCACCAGCTCGATCCCGGCGCTCCGGATCGCGCTTTCCGCCGCGAGCTCGAGCAGCGCGGGTTCCGCCTCCCCCGCCAGCAGGTCCGGCTCCCTCACCTTGGAGTAGTACGCCCCCTCGTCGGCCGTCACCACAGTAACCTCGTCCCGAGGGCGGGCAGAGCGGATGGTAAGGGCGGCCGTCATCCCGGCCGGCCCGTTGCCCACGATAACGTGCTTCATCAGGAGAAACCTCCCTGCGGGCGCTCAGTAGATTGGCCAGTCGGCGACCCAGAGCCCCAGGTTGCGGGCCAGCAGGTCCTGGGCGCGGTTGACGTTGAAGTTGCCGCAGGAACAGCACTTCCCCATGGTGACCGCCGCATCGCGCAGGGAACGGCGTCCCAGCTTGCACTGGGCGATCATGTGCTTGACCAGTCCGGACGCCACCATGGCATGGCCGCACATGGTGGTGAACTCCAGGACCTCGTACTCCGGCAATAGTTCCAGCCGACCATGGGTGCCCAGAGAGTACTCCCGAGTGTGGATGCGCTTCAGGCCCACCTGGCGCACGATGTCCTCCACCACGTCGTGCAATCCGGAGATGATTACCGAAACTCCCAGGTCCGCCTCCTTCAGGTCGCGCATAAGCTCCACCACGTCCTGCTTGCTGTCGTACGTGACTTCCAGGATGGTGGTGTTGGAGACGCGGGCGATGACCTCCTCCGGATCGACGCTCAGGAAGTTCCCCGTCTTCATGTCGCCGAAGTTCACGGGATGATGGCGCAGGCAGATGCGCAGGAACTCCTTGCCCTTTTGGCCGAAGACGTTGTCGTTGAACCCCTTCGCCGAGCACGACAGCACCACGAAGTCCTTCTCCAGGCTCTCCCGGGAACCGCGGCGGTGCAGGCTGTGGGTCATGCCACACCCTCCTCTCCCGGCTCGCGGAACCGCGGCCGGCCCATCCCCAGGTTGTTCTTGCTGTTGGGCAACACGGTATACCCCGCCTGCTCAATGATGGGCAGCACGGGCAGGGTGCCGTCGGGATGCACCTTGCAGGAGACCTCCAGCGTGTAGACGGTTTCGAGCTGGGGGGTGATCTCCTGCAACACCCGCAACACCTCGGGGAGCTTCTCCAGGGACACGTCGAACTCAATGATGGCCGAAAGCGACTTTTCCTTCACCACGTCGGGCTCGAGATCCCCGGTGTTCCGGTCCGCCATGAAATGGGTAACCGGGTTGCCTTCGCAGAAGCCGACCCCCAGTTTGGCCATAGCCCGTGTCACCTCTTGCACGTCCTCCCAGGAGGTGCTCACCCCGGGACGGCCCATCTCGATACCCACACCGGCGTAACCGAACCGGATGCGTCCCGTGATCTCATTGGTCTTGATCTCCTCGGTACCCCGTCCCGGCACTCCGGTGGCCTTGAACTCGATGAGGGGATCGGACAGGATGGCCCGGATCAGACGGGGCATCTCCAGGGCTTCCTGGTACATGGCGTCGGTGGGGCAGATGCCCGAGCGCAGGCACACGCCACACTCCGCGCAACGGTCGGAGTCGATGATCAGGGTCACCCGGCCGTGCCCGGGTAACCTGCCCAGGCTACGGGCATCCACCGGACAGAAGGGGATGCACTGGCCACAGCCCACGCACTTCTCCGCATCAACCTGCACCGCCTACGCCCCCTCCCCATCCCACAGCACCGCCGCCACCTGCTCGGGTTTGCGCACCTGTCCCGGTCCCACCAGGGTCTTACCGCCCATCTCCTGCAGCACCCGCCCCAACATGTCGCGGGCTTCCCTGGTGCCGTCCAGGGGCAGCACAGGACCCAGATAAGTGGGGATGCCCCGTGCTGCCGCCGCCACCGCCGTGGCCCAGGCCGCCGGCCGCGATGCCTCCGGGAAGGAAGCCAGCACCGGCACACCCGCCCGGATCAGGTCGGCGAGCAGGGTCAGCGTGTGGCCGTCGGACCAGCAGGTACCCAGGTGCCATGCGGGCGGCAATCCCAGGCCGGTAGCCTTCTGCGCGCGGCCCAGGACCTCAGCCAGCCCCCGGCCCACGGAGTGCTCGCGGCGATCGGGATCGAGCAGGCCGGCCGCGGCCAGGGCCGCACCCGCGCAGCCGGAAGCCAGCACCAGCACGTCGGCAGACAGCAGGGCGCGGGCCTGGTCCAGGATGGCTCCCCGGTGCGTGACCCTGGCGTTGCTGCAACCACCCAGCCAGGCCACGCCCCGCAGCCCGGATACGGCCGCAGCTCCCGCCAGCACCTCGCGGGCGACCCTGCCCAGGCCTACCACTGCTTCGGGCCCGTCGGGCCAGGGTCGCGACGACCGCCCCGCCGCCCGCCGGAAGTGCCCCTCTGCGGCGCGCACCACCCCGGCCACGTCCACCGGGCCGCCACGGAAGAAGGGAACACCCGCGGCCTGGGCTGCCTTCTCCAGGCCGGGGGCCACGCAGGCTTCGCCCGCCACCACGGCATCGACCACTCCCGAGGTCACCAGCACCTCCTGCGATCCGTAATCCCCGGCCACGCGGAACCGCCCCTCACCTTCGGCACCGCAGGCTGCGCCTACGTTCACCCCGGCGTCGCGGCCAGCCGCGAGCGCCGCCGGGGCAGCACTGAACCGGCCCACCAGAAGTACGTTGGGTTCGTCCCGGCGCAGGGCGGCCAGGCCAGCCTTTCCCCGGGCGGTGGCCCCATCCGCAGGCACCATGGCGAGGGCGGACGTCCCCGCCAGGGCGGCCCGTACCGCCGCCATGAGGGTATCTTCCGGGGAGCGGTCCCCCTCGCGTGCCACTTCCATTGCCTCCAGGACCGGGGCCGGATCCCCCCTGCCGCCCTCCCCGCCCGACCGCAGGGCATGGGTCAGCTGCGCGGCGGCCCCCTGGGCCACCTGGCGGCAGAACTCGCTGGCCACCAGCCCCGTCCGGGTGCGCCCGCAGCTGGTGGCCTCCACCTGCCCGAAGGGATCTACCCGGCACGGCCCCTGGCTGCACGCCTGGCAGCACAGCCCCATCTGGCCGAAGGCGCAGTTGGGCACCTGCTTCTCAAACCTGTCCCAAAGCGATGGCCACGATCCTCCCCTCGAATCAGCCATCAGTTGCTCGGTAAGAGGGTCAGCCGTTCTCTTGCGCAGTGTCCTCACCTGCGGTGCCTCCTTCCCATACCAGGGCCAGCGCTTTCATGAGAGCTCCCTGCCGCGTAGCCGCCACTTCCTGCCAGGCCGCGCGCTCCCGGTACTGGAGAGCTCCGGTGGGGCAGGCGTCCACGCAGAAGGGGTACTCCATTTGCGTGCAGCGGTCGCACTTGGACACCCGGCCTCCGTGCCCCGGCCTGACCGCCCCGAAGGGGCAGACGGCCACGCACATCAGGCAACCCATGCATTTGGCCTCGTCATAAAGTACCGCACCTTCCGCCTCCGGCCTGTGCATGGCTCCCGTCGGGCAGGCGTCCAGGCAGGGAGCATCCAGGCAGTGGCGACACTGCACGGGCAAACCTGCCGCCGCCGGCTGGCCCGGGCTATCTCCCCGCGCCTCTGGGATCGCCAGCGGCAGCGGGCTCTCCCGCACCGACACCCGGGGCAGGGGCTGAGGGTCTTCCCCCAGCCCCCCTACCAGGGTGCGGGAGGCCGAATCGCGGGCCAGGGCACAGGCCACCTGACAGGAACGGCAGGCCATGCAGCGGCCCGGATCAACCACGATCTCCAACCTCGCCCACCTCCTCGTCGTCCATCGTCACATCACCCCCTGCTACCTGCTCGCGGGCACCTCCCGGGGGACCGCCGCCCGGCGCCTGCGGATCAGCCCACCGATGGCCGGGGCGCTGAGGAAAAGCGCCGTGGCGATGAGCAGACCCAGGGCAATGGGCCGGGTGAAGAAAATGGCCACCGACCCTTTGGAAAGCATGAATGATTGCCTCATGGCCGTCTCCAGGTCCGGCCCCAGCACCAGGCCCAGGACCACCGGGGGCACGGGCAGTTTCAGCTTGTTCATGAAGTACCCCAGTACCCCCGCCCCCAGGGCCAGCCAGATGTCGAAGACGCTGTTGTCCACGCAGTAGGCGCCCACGATGCTGATCACGGACACGATGGCCATCAGCACCGGGGCCGGGATGCTCAGGATGCGGATCATGGGGGGGATGGCCAGGGTGTTCACGGCCAGGAGCAGGAAGTTGGCCACGTACATGCTGGCGATGAGGCCCCACACGAACTCGGGGGCGTCCCGGAACAGGAGGGGCCCCGGCCGCAACCCCCACAGCATGAGCCCGCCCATGAGCACCGCCGTGGTGGCGGAGCCGGGGATGCCCAGGGATAGCAGGGGCACGTAGGCGGCGATGGCGGCGGCGTTGTTGGCCGATTCGGGAGCAGCCACGCCCTCGATGGCCCCCTTCCCGAACAGGTGGGGGTGCCGGGACGACTGCCGCTCTATGGTGTAGGACAGGAAGGAGGCGGTGGTGGCACCCGCGCCCGGCATCAGCCCCACGAAGAATCCGATGATGGTTCCCCGCACGATGGCCCACTTCGATACCGCCCACTCCTGCACGGAAGGCAGGATGGCGCGCAACCCCAGGTTGGTCTTCATCACCTTCCAGTGCGCCCGGCTCTCCAGCCAGAGCAGTACCTGGGTAATCCCGAATATCCCGATGACGATGGGCAGAAAGGGAATCCCGTCCATGAGGTCGATGACCCCCATGGTGAAGCGGGGGCGCCCGGAGACGCTGTCCACCCCGATCACAGCCAGGAACAACCCCAGGAGGGCGGAGAGAAGCCCCTTGGCGGCGGACTCACCGGTGAGCCAGCCCAGGCTGGTGAGGGCCAGGAGCATGAGGGCAGTCGTCTCCGGGGGACCGAAACGCAGGCCGAAGCGGGCCAGCGGGGGGGCAAAGAGGGTGAGCATCAGGATGCCGAAGGTGCCGGCGATGAAGGAACCGACCGCCGCCATGAACAGGGCCTGCCCGCCCCGCCCCCGCATGGCCAGCTGGTATCCGTCCAGCCCGGTCATGATGGCCGCCGAGTCTCCGGGGATGTCGATGAGCACGGCGCTCACCGTACCGCCGTACATGCAGCCGTAGTAGATGCCGGTGAGCATGATGATGGCCGACTCGGGATCCATGCCGAAGGTGAGGGGGAGGAGCAGCGCCACCCCCGACACGGAACCGATCCCGGGCAGGGCGCCGATCACCTGCCCCGCCACCACGCCGATGATGCAGAACAGGAGGTGCTGGGGCTGAAACACGGACAGGAAACCCTGCCCCAGGTAAGACCAGATATCCATGGGCTCGCCCCCTCAGAGCGGCAGGATGCCGGTGGGAAACGGCACCCTCAGCCAGAGCACGAAGATCAGGTACACCGCCACCACGGTGCCCGCCGCAATGGCCACCACCCGGGGCCAGGGGTACCTCCCCACCAGCCGCAGCCACCCCAGGGTATACAGGCCGACGGCGACGAGCATCCCCAGCCAGCTGACCAGCCAGATGGTGACGGCGAACGCCAGCGCCCCCGCCCCTATCGCCCCCAGGCGACCCCGGTCCCATTCAGACCCCTCCTTGACCGACCTGCCCCCCACCACCAGCAGGGCGGCCACCGGCTGCAGCAGCAACCCCAGCACCACCGGGAAGAACCCGGGACCGGGACCGCTCAGGTGCACCCAGTACCCCAGCACCCAGCCCTGCCAGATGAGCAGCAACCCTCCCACCGAAGCCACCAGACCCAACACAGAATCAACGCTCATGGCATTCTGCCTCCATAAGGGGGAGGAGGGCCCGGCGCAGGACCGTGCGTCCCGCGCCGGGCGCGCCATCGCTCACTTGACGAGTCCCAGGGCCTTGAGCAGCTCGGTGGTCAGCTGGTCGACTTCCTTCATGTAGGCCGCGAATTCGTCCGGTCCCTGGTAGGCGGACGTAAGGGCGTTCCTTTCGATGTACCGGCTCTGCCAGTCCTGCGACTCCGACAGCTTCTTGAAGGCCTCCGCCAGGACCTTCACCGCATCCTGGGGCATCTCGGGCGGGCCCACGATGCCGCGGAACTGCTCGAACACCACGTCGTACCCCTTCTCCTTCAGGGTGGGCGCATCGGGCCACTTCTTCAGGCGCTGCGGAGCGGCCACCGCGATCACCTTGGCCAGGCTGCCGTCCACCTGGGAGACACACTCATTGGGGTTGGCCCAGGCGGCATCTATGTGCCCGCCCAGCAGGGCCTTCATGACCTCTCCACCGGAGTCGAAGGGGATGTAGTTGAACTTCACGCCCGAAGCCTGCTCCAGCATCACGGTAACCATCTGGTCTTCCTGACCCACCGCCGTACCGCCCATAGAAACTGCCTTCTCTCCCTGCTTGGCCGCCTCCATCAGCTGCTCGATGGTCTGGTACCTGGAGTCGATCTTCACCACGATGCACTCTTCGTCCAGCGCCAGCCTGGCAACGGGCGTGAACACCGACGCGGGCACCGCTCCTGGTACCGTCTTGGGGCCGGAAACCTGCCCGGTTATGAACGTGAGTATGACGTAGGGATCACCTTTCTTGGTGTTCACGTAGCTCATGCCCACCTGGCCACCAGCCCCCGGCTTGTTCACCACGTTGAAGGGCTGGGGCAGGATCTTCTCTTTCTGCACGATGTCAGCGATGTGGCGGCCCAGCACGTCACTGCCGCCGCCGGGCGCATACGGTACCACGAGTTCGATGGGCTTCTCGGGGTATGCGGCCTTCTTCTGGCCGGCACAACCCGTTGCTGCCACAGCCAGCAGCATCAGGACCGCCAGGCCCAGAGCCAGGGCCTTTGACCGTTGCACCTGCGGATTCCCCCTTTCTCTGCCTCGCACGGTTCCTCTTCCCGTAACCGGCCGCCATCGTGTCAGTTCCCCGCTAGCCCGACGCTCCCACCCCCCTCGACGACGCCGCGCCCCGGCGGGCCAGTTCGGATATGAGCTGCGCCGCCCGGCGGGGATTGAACACGCCGCAGTGGCAGTTGGCGGCCATGGTGGCCGCCGCCCGGTCCGCGCCCAGGCGTCCCGCCGCCACTTCCCCGGCCAGGTGGGAAATCAGGTGGTAGGAAACCATGCCGTGGCCGCACATGGTCTGGATGCCCATCACCAGCCGGTCGGAGGGCAGGCCCTCCACCCGTCCGTGCACGCCCAGGGAAAACTCGATGGTGTGCGGTTCCAGCCCCGCCCCCCGCACACATGGGTGCACGCGGTTGAAGAGACCCGAAACCACCACCGACATGCCCGTGTCCAGCTCCCGGAGTTCATCCAGCACCCGCGCCACCGTCTCCGGGTCGGTGAACACCCCGTGGATGACGGAGTTGTCGCCCATGCCGGCCAGGATCTCTTCCCGGCTGCGGGAGAAAGCGTTGCCCGTGCGACCGTCGCCCCAGTTCACCGGATCGTGCCGCAGGATCACCTCCAGGCAGCGGCGCAGGGCGGGTGCCGCCCCCTCCCGCGTGAATCCTTTGGCGCCCATCACCAGCACCACGTAGTCACCGACGAGGTCACCCGACCCCTGCCTGTGCAGCGTGTGCGTCACCGCGGCACCCCCTCCCCAGCGCCCGCGCATCCCGCCGCCCCTCCGCCTGCGCCCCCAGCCGGCCCAGCGCGGCCGTGGCCGAGGCCCACGTTGGTCTTGCCGTTGGGCCGCGTCGCGAAGCCGGCCTCCCGGCAGAGGCGGGCCACCTCTTCCGCCCGCTGCCCAGGGTCGGGCACGATCACGTCCAGGCTGAACACGGTCTCGATAAGCGCACCCGCCTCCCGCACCGCGGCCAGCACCGGTAGCAACCGGTCCTGGGGGATGGTGAGCTCGATGATGGCGGAGAGGGCGCGCTCGTCCAGCACGTCCGGGCGCAGGCGCCCCGTGCCGTCCACCATGAGCTGGGTGACCGGGTTCTCGGGCTCAAACCCGATGCCCAGGGCAGCCAGCCTGGTGGCCATCACCTCCACGTCCCGGAAAGACGTACCCATCCCGGGGCGGCCCAGCTCGATCCCCACCCCCACCTGACCGGGCTGAAAACGACCGGTGACGTCGTTGGTCTTCATCTCTTCGGTGCCGCGACCCAGCACTCCGGTACCGGGATGGGCCAGCAGCGGGTCGGAAAACAAGGCCCGCACCAGCCGGGGCCAGGTGAGCGCAGGCAACTCCAGGGCATCCAGGGGGCAGACCCCCGAGCGATAGCAGATAGCACATTCGACGCAGCGATCCTGATCGATCACCGCCACATCTTCGATGGCTATGGCACCCACCGGACAGTAAGGCTCGCACAGCCCGCAACCGGTACAGAGGTCATCTCTCACCAGCATCCCGGCTATCTCCCCCTTCCACCAGGCTCAGCATCTCCGGTATGAGCCGCTGGAGCCAATCGGGCCCGGCCGCCCCGCCGCCGACCACGCCGGCGGGGGCAGCGTCCCCAGGGACGGCGCCTGTGGGGGCGACGTCGGTGGGGATCACGTCGATGGGGACGATGCCGATGGGGGCCGTGTCGGCGGAACCCCCCCTGGCCAGGCGGGAGGCCCACCCCGTCAGGGCAGGGTCCAGGCAAAGAACGCGCTGGGGCCGGGGACGCTGCCGCCCCCGCTCCCGCACATAGCACCGCCCCACACGCACCGCCACCCAGCCGGGTGCACCCGGCCGCACGTTGCCGAAGGAGGGCTGCACCTGCACCATCATGCCCCGGTCGAGGAACGTCCGCCCCAGGGCCAGCCCCAGCTGGAGCAGGGGTTGCTCCCCCCACCCGCACAGCAGGATCTCGGTGGCACCGCGATCATGTCCCGGCACCATCACGCCCCCCATCGCCAGGGTGCACCCCCTGCTCGCGGGCCACTCCGCTCCCGCGCCCCCCGCCCGGCGCGCTCAGCGGTCCGCGCCGCCCGGCCGGTTTGCCCTGCGTTGCCCGGCCGCGCCGTGTGGGCCGCACCCGGCCCTCCTCGGCTTCCCAGAGGGGCCAGACCCCCTCTTCCACCGCCCGGCGCGCCATCTCCACCGTGCGGTACGGCTCGTATCCCGAGCCCAGGGGGCAGGGCGCCAGCACCTGCACATAGCGGAAGCCGCTCCGGGACGCCGCCCGGCGCAGCTTGCCGGCGAAGTCGTCGGGATAGGCGATGCTGGCGGTGGCGACGTACGGCACCCCGTGCGCCAGCATGATGCGGGGAAGATCCTTCTTGGCCGTTGCCTTCCCGGCCGGGGTGGTGCTGGTGGACGCGCCCGGTCGGGTCAGGCCGCTGGCCTGGCCCCCCGTGTTCATGCAGGCCTCGTTGTCGTAGCACACGTGGAGCACGTCGTCGCCACGTCCGGCCGCCCCCGAGAGGGCCTGCAGGCCGATGTCACCGCTACCGGCATCCCCCGCCCACGAGACCACGGTCACCCCGCGCCTTCCCCGGGCCGCCAGGCCAGCGGCAATCCCGGCCGCCGCCGCCGCCGCGCAGGGAAACAGAGTGTGGTAGAAGGGCACCCGCCAGGCGGTGACGTCGTCCCAGCCCCCGATGCTGGCCACACACGAGGCGGGCACCACCACGATCACCCGCGGCCCCAGCGCCAGCAGCGCCTGGCGCAGGGCAATGGTGGCGCCGCAGCCCGGGCAGGCCCGGTGGCCCGGTGAAAAGCCCTCATCCGCCGCCGGAGGCATCAGCTCCCGCAGCCGTACCCCCACGTCAGCCCGCCGCGACAAACCAGTTCCCTCCCGCCGCATCCGCCGCCAGGTCCGACGCCGACACGGTCACGCGCACCAGGTCCTCCACCTCGATGTCGCCGCCTCCCAGCCCGGCCACCACCCCCACCACCCGCGGCTGGACCGCGGAAGGCATCTCCGCCACCGCCGCCCTCACCTGGCGGGCCAGGAATCCCCCCTGGCCGGGGATGAGATTGCGGTCCACGACCACCAGCTCCCGTGCCGTGGCCGCGGCCCGGCGGAACGCCGCCCGGGGAAAGGGTACCGGGCAGCGGATCTTGATCATCCCCACCGCCAGCCCGCTCTCTCGCAGGGAATCCACCGCGATGCGGGCCGTGCTGGCGGGGGCACCAATCACCACCAGCAGGGTGGAAGCATCGTCGGTACGGTACTCCTCCAGCAGGCCGTTCCACGTGCGCCCGAAAGCCTCGGCGAACTCTGCCGCCACCTGCGTGATAACGCCCTCCGCCCCCGCCATGGCGCCGTGCTGGGCCTGCCGGAAGCGCTGGTACCAGGCGTGGGAAGCCACCGTGTTCACCGCCCGGGGATGCCCGGGATCCAGGACCTGGCGGGGACGGTGGCACAGGAAATCGCGCACGGCGGCGGGCTCCGGTACCCCCACCGGTTCCGCCGTGTGGCTGATCACGTACGCCTCGTAGTTGACCATGGTCGGCAGCTGCACGCGGGGATCCTCGGCGACCCGGAAGGCCTGGATGACGGTATCCAGCACCTCCTGGGCGCTCTCGCAGTGGAACTGGATCCATCCCGCCGCCTCCTGCCCCAGGGCGTCTCCCTGGTCCGCGAACCGGGAATGGGGTGCCGACATGGCCCGGTTGACCACCGCCATCACGATGGGAAGGCGCAGGCCCGAGGCGTGGTAGAGCAACTCGCTCATGTAAGCCAGACCCTGAGAGTTGGTGGCGGTGAACACCCGCGCCCCCGTCAGGCTGGCACCCACGGCAGCGGCCAGGGCGCTGTGGTCGGACTCCACCACCAGGAGACACGCTTTCAGGCGCTCCCCGTCGATCATGGCCGCCAGGTGCTCCATGACGGGAGAGGCGGGAGTGATGGGGTAGACCGGGATCACCTCGACCCCGCACAGGCAGGCCGCCTCGGCCGCGGCCCGGTTTCCATCTATCAGCACGAACAGAAGCCCTCCCCCCCTTCCAGAGCCTGGCGAGGGCACTCGCGCACACAGATGCCGCATCCCTTGCACCATTCCGCCACCACCCGGACCGGAGGTCCCGGGTCGACGGCCCCGTCAGGGCAGAAGTAATAGCACAGGAGACAGCCGTCACACCGCTCTCCCCGCAGCCGGGGAGCGGGAAATCGCACCGGCCCCCTGGCCGCCAGGGCGGCGCTTCCCGGCCGGTCGGAGCCGGGAGCGGGATGCAGCACCCGTCTCACCCCCTCCTCCCATGGGTAGCAAGGCGCGTGCCAGGGCACCGCTCCCGGGAAAGCCGCACCGCGTCAGGTGCCCGGCACCAGAACTGTTTCATTCCGCCCCGGCGTTCCAGCCCGGGCGTGCCAGCCCGGGCGTTCCACAAGGAAACATGGGCCGGAACAGCGAAGGTGGTCGGGGGAGGAAAAGCGTGCGGGAGATCGTCTGCATTGCCCCCTATCGCGAACTGGCCCACATGGTGGAGCGGGTGGCGGCAGAACTGGCGATACAGGTCGATGTGATGGTGGGCCGCATGGAGACGGGAGTGGAGATGGCCCTCACCTGCCAGGCGGAGGGCGCCGAAGTTCTGATCAGCCGGGGAGCCACCACCTGGTGGATCCACAACGCGGCTGTCTCCCTGCCTGTGGTGGACATCCCCATCACGGGCTACGACCTCCTGGATGCGTACTACCGTGCCCGCGAGCTGGGACACCCCATCGGCATCACCGACCTGCCCGAGGTGCTGCGCGGGGCGGAAAGCCTGGAGGAAATCGTGGGCCAGACGTTCATCAAGTTCCCCCTGCCCGACTACGACCAGATCGAACGGGGCATCGCCGCCCTCAAGGCGGCCGGCGCCCGGGTGGTGATCGGGAAAATCGTTATGGCCAGCCTGGCCGAGCGCTACGGCATGCGCGGGGTGACCATCAACTCCGGGCGGGAAGCGGTGGCGGTAGCCCTGGAGGACGCCTCCCGCGTGCTGCAGGTGCGCAAGGTGGAGCGGCAGCGGGCGGAGCAGATCAAGGCCATCCTCGACTTCGCCTACGAGGGCATCGTGGCCGTGGACGCCAGCGGGAGAGTCACCGTTTTCAACCCGGTGGCCGAACGCATCATGCAGGTGCGGGCCCGCGATGTCATCGGTCGTCCCGCCGCGGAGGTGATCCCCAACACCCGCCTCCCCCAGGTGCTGGGGAGCGGCAAGCCGGAACTGGGGGAGATCCAGGACCTTGGGAAAACGCGCATCGTAACCAACCGGGTACCCATCCTGGTCAACGGCCGCATCGCCGGGGTGGTGGCCACCTTTCAGGAAGTGGGGAGCATCCAGCGTCTGGAGCAGAACATCCGGCGCAAGCTGGCCGCCCGCGGGCACGTGGCCCGCTGGACCTTCGCCGACATCCAGGGCGAGAGCCCGTCCATGAAGCACGCCATCCGGCAGGCCCACCGCTTCGCCCAGGTGGATTCCACCGTGCTCATCACGGCGGAGACAGGCACGGGCAAGGAGATGTTCGCCCAGGCCATCCACCTGGACAGCCCCCGGCACGACGGGCCCTTTGTGGCGGTCAACTGCGCCGCCCTGGCGGACGAGCTGCTGGAAAGCGAGCTATTCGGGTATGCGGAGGGCGCCTTCACGGGCGCCCGCCGGGGCGGTAAGCCCGGCCTGTTCGAGCTGGCCCACGGGGGCACCATCTTCCTGGACGAGATCGCGGAAATGTCCGAGCGCCTGCAGGCCAAGGTACTGCGCGTGCTGGAGCAGCACGAGGTGGCCCGCCTGGGTGACGACAGGGTCATCCCCGTGGACGTGCGGGTGATCGCGGCCACCAATCGCAACCTGGCCGACCTGGTGAGGCAGGGTCGCTTCCGCGACGATCTCTACTATCGGCTGAATGTACTGCGCTTGAGCATTCCCCCCCTGCGCGAGCGCAAGGAGGACGTACCCATCCTGGCCCGCGCCATCCTCCGGGAACTCCACGACCGTTACGGCCGCGGCCCGCAGGACATCCCCCCGGAGGCGCTCGCCCTCCTGGGGGCATGGGATTGGCCCGGCAACGTGCGGGAGCTGCGCAACCTGGTGGAGCGCCTGGCCATCCTCACGGACGGGCCCACCCTGGAGCGGGATGCCATCGCCGCCGTCCTGGACTGGCCTGCCCTTGCCTCGCCCCCTGCCTCTACCACCGCGCTCGCAGCTGGCGCCCCCCGCCCGGCCCCGCCGGCCCCCACCGCCACCTCCCCCCACGCTGCACCGCGATCAGGCGTCCCCACCACCGCCGCGGCGACCGGTGCCAGCATGGCTACCGCTAAGGCCGCCGCGAAGGAGGACGGCAGGGGCAAAGGTGTCCTGGGCGAGCTGGAAGACGAGACCATCCGTCAGGCCCTGATTCAGACGGGGGGTAACAAGACCCAGGCGGCTGCCTTGCTCGGCATAGGCCGCACCACCCTCTGGCGGCGCCTGCGCGCCCGTCGCTCTTAGCCGACCAGAGATCGCCCTCCCAGAGCGGGCAAGGCGCGGTGACGACGAGGAACATCGGCCGGTTCAGCGTGCGCCGAGGTTCGACCGCAGGTGCCGGGCTGCCGCCTCGGGCGGCACCGGATTGATGAACCATCCCGTGCCCCACTCGAAACCTCCGGCGGTGCCCGTCCTCGGTATCCATTCCAGGTGGCAGTGATAGTGAGGGTAGGAGCCTCCGTCACAGGGAGCAGAATGCAGGATCAGGTTAAAACTGGTGCCGCCGGGGGTCCCGAAGTGGCAGGCAGCCAGTGCCTGCAGCACCCTGGCCAGCAAGGCCAGTTCAGGCGGCGTGAGATTGCCGAAATCCGGCTCGTGCCGCCGGGGCACCACCCAGGTTTCGTAGGGAACTCGGGAGGCAAAGGGGCAGAAGGCGACGAAATCGCCGTTGGCCAGCACCAGCCGGGGTCCCCCTGCTTCCCGGGCGACCACATCGCAGTAGGGACACCTGCCGGTGGCAGATGAGTACGCCGCCGCCCGGCTCAGTTCCGCTTCCGGTGAAAGGGGGACGAGGGGGAGCGCTACCAGCTGGGAGTGGGGATGGCTCAGCGAAGCCCCCGATGCAGGACCCGAGTTCCTGAACAGTTGGACATACCGTACCGAAGGGTCGCGGGCATGGTGCCGGTACCTGGCCTGCCATGCCTGCAGGACCAGAGTCAGGTGCCGCCCCGCCATGGAGGCCCAGGTGGCATGGTGGTCGGGGTGCTCCACGATAACCTCGTGTGCCCCCACCGCTGGCACCGCGTGGTACAGTTCTTCCTTCTGCGGGCCGGCCGAGGGACCCCTGGCTCCCGGGAGCAGAGCGGGGAACAGGTTGTCAACCACTCTGACCAGCCAGTGCTCACCGGTCTCGTCACGCCACGAGGCCAGTTCGGGGGGCGTCAGATCCTCGTTTCCCGGGCAGAAGGGGCACTCCCCCCCGCCCTTGGCTTCCACCGGCCGCCTGGCCCTACCGGCAGCCACGCCCGCCCAGGTGCCAGAAAAGGGATCGTGCCTCAGTTCCGCTTCCACCGGTGACTTCCCCCACTCTCATGGTGCCCGGTGTTCGCCTTCGTTCTCTCGGCGACCGGCGCTTCGGTTCATTCTCATGGTGACTGGTGTTTGCCTTCGACAGCGGCGGGCGTCCACTCCTCCCATGCCGTGCTCCCCGGCCGCCGGCACCGTGACCGGAGGGGTTGCCGGCCGCGCTGGAGGAGGGAAAGGCAACCGCGCGAAGAATGTGAGGGGAGGTCAGACACAGACGAAACGGGGGGATCGCCGTGGGGGACATGGCCGGGCCCCCGGGGGCACGCCCGTTGCGGCTCACCGGGGGGAAATCCGGTTTCACCTTTTACACCGAGCGGCGCCTGGTGCAACTGACCGGTGTCAAGGCCCACAACCTGGACGAATTCCTGGCCGCGCTGCGGACGGTGGGCGGGGCGAGCATCTTCTACCACACCCACCACAGCTTCCTGCAACGGCAGTTTGCCGCACCGCTGTACAACGGCAACGACTTTGCCACCTGGACCGCCACTGCCCTGGGGGAAGGAGAACTCGCAGAAAGACTGGGCAGCATCAACATCCTGGACTGCGAGTCGATCCGGGACCTGCGGCAGACGCTCATCGCCGTAATGGAGGATCACCTGGCAGCTCACCCAAACCGGCAGCGCCGCCAGGCCGACCCGCTGGACGCTTTCCACTTTGCCAGCTCCAGGAGCTTCGTGTTCCCCGCCGGGAGAGTGGCCCGCAGCCTGGAGGAGTTCGCCTGGCATGTGAGCCGCATCAGCGTCCACTCGCTCTTCTATCACGTCTTCGTGGCCCGGCTCAATCCCGACTGCCGCGACCGGGACTTCGCCGTGTGGATAGAAGAACAACTGGGACTGGACGACCTGGCCGGGCAGATACGGCGGCTTGACCCCTACCCCCGACCCCTCGAGGATCTGCGGTCGGATCTGGTGAACGTGCTGGCGCGCTACATCGACACCGGGGGGCGCTGAAATGAGCAGGGCACGCCGACTGGAAGACTATGCCGAAGTGGTGAACCCCGAGGAGCTGCGCGAGATATGGTCGGTGGTACGCCACGTGGAGGGCACCACCATGGTGCACGTTAACTCCACCAGGATGGGCGGGGGCGTGGCCGAGATCCTGGAAGCCATGATCCCCCTTCTCAACAGCGTGGGGGTCACGGCGCGCTGGGAAGTCATCGAACCACTGCCCGGATTCTTCCCCTTCACCAAGGCCCTGCACAACGGCCTCCAGGGGGCACCCTTCCTCCTGCGAGAGGAGCAGGTGGACACCTACGTCAGGTGCCAGGAGATCAACGCCTCCCGGTTGGACCTGGACGCCGACTGCGTGATCATCCACGACCCGCAGCCGGCCGGCCTCATCCGCCATCGCGCCCGGGGCCGGTCGCGCTGGGTGTGGCGGTGCCACATCGACCTGTCCGCCCCCGACCCGGTGGCCTGGCGCTTCCTGCGCCCGTACGTGGAGCAGTACGACGCCAGCATCTTCTCTATACCCGCCTTCGCCCAGGAGCTGCCCCACAACCAGTTCATGATCGAACCCTCCATAGACCCCCTGAACGACAAGAACCGGGACCTGGACGTCCGCACGGTGCAGGACGTCCTCGAGCGGTATGGTATCGACCCGGGAAGGCCCATCATAACCCAGGTGTCCCGCTTTGACGCCATGAAGGATCCCCTGGGGGTGATGAGGGCTTTCCGGGAGGTGCGACGGCGCGAAGACTGTCAGCTGGTGCTGGCGGGAGGAGGCGCCACCGACGACCCCGAAGGGCAGCAGGTCCTGGCCCAGGTGAGAGAAGAGGCCAGCCAACAACCGGACATCCACGTCCTGGAGCTTCCTCCCGAAAGCGATGTCGAGATCAACGCCCTGCAGCGGGCGTCCACCATCATCGTACAGAAGTCCCTACGGGAGGGGTTCGGGCTCACGGTGACCGAGGCCCTGTGGAAAGGCAAGCCGGTGGTGGCAGGGGCCGTAGGTGGTATCCGCCGCCAGGTGATCCACGGGTTCACCGGCTTCCTGGTCAGGTCGGTGGAAGGGCTGGCCTACCGCCTCCGCCAGCTGCTGCACGATCCCGCCCTGCGGCGGGCCATGGGCGACAATGGACGCGAGCACGTGCGTAACAATTACCTGATCACCCGCCACCTCAAGGACTACCTGCTCCTCCTCCTCGCAGTGCGCCATCCCGACGCCGACGTCACCGAGCTGCGCGCCCCGTAGTGCCACTTCGCACCCAGATCTGGCAAGGAAGATCCAGAACAGGGAGGGGAATGGCAACCCGACCGCGAATAATAGAAAGCAACCAACGCAGGCGGGACCCGCCGCATTCATTTCGCCGGGACACATGCCAGGATGATCGAGTAGTCCCGCGCAGAAAAGGAGGGGGTTTCGTGAAACGGTGGTTGCTTCTGTTGGTGGTCGGCTTGCTGGCACTGTCGGGTTGCACCGGGGCTCCCGCCCCCGCGGTCGAGCCCGCACCCAAGCCGGTGCTTACCGTCATCGGTCCCTGGTCAGGCCCCGAGATGGACGCGTTCGTCCCCGTCCTCAAAGCGGCAGAGGGAAAGCTGGGCGCCAAGATCAACTATCGCATCTACCGGGCGGAGGACCTGTCCGCCATCCTGCCGGCCCAGTTTGAGGCGGGTCAGGCCCCGGGCGACGTGATCTTCATGTGGGACTGGTGGGTTAAGAAGAACACCCAGCACGCCGTGGCCCTGACCGACGTCTGGCAGAGCGAGGCAGGGCAGTTCATCCTCACGGCGGCCGAGGCCGGGGGCAAGGTGTGCGCGGTCCCCTACGCCATGACGGTGAAGCCCGGCTTCTGGTACCGCAAGTCCTTCTTCCAGCAACACAATCTCAAGCCCCCCAACACCTGGGAGGAACTGAAGGCGCTGCTGGATCAGGCGGCCAAGGTGCCGGGCGTGGAGAAGCCCATCGTGACCGGGGACGGCGTGGGCTGGCCCATCAGCGACATCACCGAGCACTTCCTCATCACCTGCGGCGGGCCCCAGCTGCAGCTCGACCTCATCGCAGGCAAGGTGAAGTGGACCGACCCCCAGGTACGCAGCGTTTTCGCAGACCGGCTGGTCCCGTTGCTCCCCTACTTCAGCGATCCGGTGGAGTGGACCCAGGCCATCGACCTCTGGTGGAACGGGGAGTATGTCCTCTACTTCATGGGCAACTGGCTCACCGGCATGGTCAAGCAACCCGATGACCTGGGCGTCTTCACCCTGCCCGGGGCCAAAGGCGTGGTGGCCGGTACCGACTACGCCTTCATCCCCAAGTACTCGGAGAACGTGGACGCCGCCAAGAAGCTGGTCGCCTACCTCATCAGCCGCGAGGGTATGGAGACGCGAGCCAAACAGGGCGGCAAGCTGGCCGGTCGCAAGGATGTGCCCGCCGATGTCTACCCGCCCGCCGACAAGGCTCTGGCCGAGGCGCTGGCCCAGGTGGAAGTCACCCTGCCCGACCTGGACGACTCCATCGGGGGCGACTGGCAGCGCACCTTCTGGGATCAGTTGAAGCTGTTGTGGGTGAAGCCAAAAGCCCTGGACGACGTGCTCACCACCCTGGAAAGCAAGCGCCAATCCAAGTGAGCCGGGCAGCTCTCGGGCAGGTGAGGTAGGGGATGGATCCCCGAGGGGCCCGCGCCCGGCCCTGGGCTGACCCACTGCTGCTGGCCGCCCCGGCCCTTTTCTTGATCCTCGCCCTCATCGTGTATCCCGCCCTGCAGACGGTGGCGCTCTCCTTCCTGTCCAAAGATGGCGCCTTCGTCGGGCTCAAGAACTTCGCCGATGTGCTCTCCGACCCGGAGACCATGAACCTGGCGCGGTTCCCGGCCCGCACGCCTCCGTGGGGCTCGCTGGTGCACAACGCCATCTGGATTTTGCTGCACCTGCCCCTCACCGTCGCCATCGGACTCGGCCTGGCCATCCTGCTACGAGACGTGAAGGGTTCCGCCATTCTGAGGTCCGTCATCTTCCTGGGCATGGTCACACCCATGATCGTGGGCGGGGTAATCATCCGCTTCCTGTTCGACGAACACGCCGGCATCATCAACGCCTTCCTGCGCCTGGTGGGGCTGGAGGCCCTGGCCCGGAGCTGGACGGCATACCCCGACACGGCGCTGCTGTCGCTCATCCTGGGTTCGGTGTGGCTGTGGTCGGGGTTCGCCATGGTGCTGTATAGCGCCGGCCTTTCCACCATCCCGCGAGATTATTACGAGGCCGCCTGCGTGGACGGGGCCAGCCCGTGGCAGCAGTTCTGGCACATCACGGTCCCTTCCCTGCGGCCGGTGACCACCGTGGTGGTGGCCATGACCATCCTCTGGGGGCTCAAGATCTTCGACCTGGTCTACACCGCCACCCTGGGCGGTCCGGGCGGATCCTCCATGGTGCTCGCCCTTCAGATGTACTTCTACGGTTTCCGGGCCCTGCGGTTCAACACCGCCGCCGCCGTTGCCACCCTACTGTCCCTGTTCACCCTGGTGGTGGGCATCTGGTTCATCCGCAGCGGCCGTCGAGAGGAGTGAGCGCCGATGGGTGTAGTTTGGCAACCTGCGCCCGAGCGGCAACAACCTGCGCCCGAGCGGCAACCTGCGCCCGAGCGGCAACCTGCCCCCGTGTGCACTCCCGGGTCCTTCCCGGCCGGCCGTCCCGTGCGCAAGCCTCGCCTCCGACCCGCCGTCATCCTGCGCGATGCCCTGGCCTGGCTCGTCGGCCTACTCTGGCTCGTGCCCTTCCTGGGCATCCTCATGAGCGCGCTGCGGCCCCAGCCGGAACTGATCCACGGCTGGTGGCAATTCAGGCAGGCGACTCTCTCTGCGGAGAACTTCGTGCGTGCCTGGAATCACCCCACCGCCCCCATGGGGGAAGGTATCCGCAACTCTCTGGCGGTGGCCATCCCTTCCACGGTGCTGCCGCTCCTCATCGCCTCCCTGGCCGCGTACGGCTTTCTCCGGTCCCGGGCGCGCGCGCGCACCCCGCTTTTCGCCCTCATCATCCTCCTGCTGGCGGTGCCCCAACAGATGGTGGCCATCCCCCTGTTCCGCATACTGCGAGACTTCGGTTTCATCAACTCCTATGCCGGGCTGGTGGTAACCCACACGGCCTGGGCGCTGCCCTGGATGATCATGTTCCTGCGCAACTACTTCGCCACTCTCCCCCGGGAGGTGGAGGAGGCCGCCCTCATGGACGGGGCCGGCCGCCTGCAGATCTTCTGGCACGTCATCCTGCCCCTCAGCCTTCCCGGGCTGGCTTCGGCCGCGGCCCTGCAGCTGACCTGGGCCTGGAACGACTTCTTCATGGCCCTCATCCTGCTTTACGAACCCAGCCGGCTGGTGGCCACGCAGCGCATCCCGCTCTTGCGCGGCCAGTACCACGTGGACTGGGGCATCCTGACGGCGGCCTCGGTGCTCACCATAGCCGTCCCCATCCTCGTCTTCGCCCTGCTGCAGCGTTACTACGTGAGGGGCCTGATCGGCTGGACTCTCAAGTAGCACAGGTCTGTGCGGGCCCGCCGCCGGCCACACGGGCCCATCACCGGTCAGTGCGCACAGTCGCAGGTGCCGACCGCCTACCCGCCGGGGGCGTGGTCCGCCGGAATCGGAGGAGACAGTGAATGGCCACAGTGCAGCTTCACCGCGTGACCAAGCAGTTCGGTTACGTCACCGCCGTGCGCGACTTCACCCTGGAAATCGACGACGGCGAATTCGTGGTGCTGGTGGGACCGTCCGGGTGCGGCAAATCCACCCTGTTGCGGGCGGTCGCCGGACTGGAAGAGATCACCTCAGGGGAGATTTACATTGACGGTCGCCTGGTCAACCACGTGGCCCCCAAGGACCGCGACGTGGCCATGGTGTTCCAGAACTACGCCCTCTACCCGCACATGCACGTGTATGACAACCTGGCCTTCGGCCTGCGCATGCGGCACGCCCCCCGCGACGAGATCGACCGCCGCGTGCGCCAGGCTGCCGAGATCCTGGGCCTGTCCGACCTGCTCAGGCGGCGGCCGTCCCAGCTTTCGGGGGGACAGCGCCAGCGGGTGGCCCTGGGCCGGGCCATCGTGCGGGAGCCCAAGGCCTTTCTCATGGACGAACCTCTCTCTAACCTGGACGCCAAGCTGCGGGTGGAGATGCGCACCGAACTGGCCCGCCTGCACCAGCGCCTGCGGGTCACCACCATCTACGTGACCCACGACCAGACCGAAGCCATGACCATGGGCAGCCGCATCGTGGTCATGAAGGAGGGTCGCATCCAGCAGGTGGCCTCGCCGCTGGAACTCTACGAGCGGCCGGCCAACCTGTTCGTGGCCGGGTTTATTGGCTCACCGCCCATGAATTTTGTGCCGGGGACCCTGGCGCCCCGCGACAGCGGGCTCTGGTTCGTCACCGCCGGGATCAGCATCCGCGTGCCCCCGGCCCTGGCCGGCGCCACGGCGGGTCTCGCCGGGCAACCCATCGTGCTGGGCCTCCGGCCCGACGACATCCTGGTGGAGCCGGAGCGGGTCCGGGGCGTGACGGATGCCCGCATCGACGCCGTGGTGGAGGTGGTGGAACCCCTCGGTGCCGATGCCTACGTGCACCTCCTGGCTGGGCAGGACCGGCTCACCGCCCGGGTGCCCGGGCGCGTCGAGGTGCGCGTGGGCGACCGGCTCACCGTGGCCGCAGACTCCGAGCGCATTCACCTCTTCGACCCCACAACCGAGCAGGCACTGAGCCGCGTCACCACCTCCGCTTGAACGTTACCGTCGCCGTTACCGGGAAGGAATGCTGTGCGGGTCCGTGGGCGAACAGGGTCTGGGGCTGCCATCGAGCGCGATGCGCCACCCTGCTTCACGATAATCTTGCCCGCGCCCATCCCTTTCATCCCGGGTCACCACCCACCAGCGAGCTCATCAGGTCAATGCGGGGACGCGCTGCAGGGCGGCGTCGAGCAGCCGCAGGGTGTAGATCACGTCGGAGACGTGGGCCATCTCCACCGGGGAATGGGAGTACCGCCGCGGGATGGTGATCACGCCCGTGGGCACACCCTGCCTGGCCAGGTGGATGGCGCTGCCGTCTGTGGTGCCTCCCGTGAAAGCGGCCGTCTGGTAGGAGACGCCCGCGCGGCAGGCCGCCTCTTCCAGCAAATCCCGCACTCGCGGTGACAGGATGTGGCCCCGCTGTCCCGAGCCACTCATGAGCTGGATGACCGGACCCTTACCCAGGGTCACCGGGAAGAAGGGTCGGGGCGAGGCCATGTCGGGCGTGTCGCCGGAGGGGATGGTGTCCACCACCAGGGCCAGGTCCGGGTTCACCCGGTAGGCGGCCACGGTGGCGCCCCGCAAGCCCACTTCCTCCTGCACGGTGAAGGCCGCCACCACGGTGGCCACGGGCCGGCGCCCTTCCTCGTGGGTGCGGCGGAGCAACTCCGCCACCACCGCGCACCCCAGGCGGTCATCCAGGGCCTTGCCCGCCGCGATGCCCCCCGCCATGCGCACCAGAGGGCTGTGGAAGGCAACCGGGTCCCCCGGCCTTATGCCCAGAGCGGCCACTTCCTGGGCGCTCTTCGCCCCCACGTCAATGTACAGCTCGCGGTGCTCCCTCACCCGGCGGCGCTCTTCCTCGCCCAGGAAGTGCCCGGGCTTGCATCCGATGATGCCCAGGTGGCCGCGTATGCGCACGAAGCGCCCCGGCAACAGCGGGTCCTGCCACCCGCCCAGCTTCTCGAAACGGAGAAAGCCGCTCCCTTCCACCTGCGAGACCATACCCCCGATCTCATCGGTGTGGGCGGCCACCATGACCCGCGGTCCCCCGGGGCGCCCTTCTCGCACCAGGTAGAGGTTGCCCATGCCGTCGGTCTCCACCCGGTCCACCAGGGGCTCCAGTTCCCGCCTGAGCCAGGTGGCTACCGGTTCCTCGAACCCGGAGACGCCGTCGATGGCTGTCAGCGCCTCCAGCGTATCCAGCATCCGATCGTGGTTTTCCACGTTCAGTCACTCCTTGCGACCGGCCCGCCCGTCCTTGCACCCGGCCTGTGGCCGGCTGCCTGTGGCCGGCTCCCTGACCCGGTTACTCGGGGAAGGGGTAGCGCCCCTCGTACCGCAGGGGCTCCAGCAGATCTTCCGCCGCCAGCGTCTCTTTGATCTCCGGCCAGGCGCGGTGGCGGCCCGGCCAGGGATCCACGGCCGCCAGCCTGAGCATGAGGCGGCCGACCAGGATGGCATCCATCTGCAGGCCGCGCGCGCTCACCTTGTCCACGGTGTCGGCCGCGGTGTGGCCGAATCCCCGTCCCGCCCCCGGACCGGAGGTGAACCCGGAGATGGTAGCACTGGGGACCCCGGCCAGCATGAAGGGATAGAAGTCCGAGTACAGGCCGGGTCTGTTGCCGACGGGCAGCGGCTGCTTCATGTCCCGGAGGGCCGCCTCCATAGGCTCTTTTAGTTCAGGACACCCCTGCAGGGCGAAGAACTTATCCCCCTCCCGGCCAGCGCCGTCCAGGTTGAGCATGAAGGCGAATCTCCCCACCTCGCCCCGATGGGCGTCGACGTAAGCGTGGGCACCTATCAGCCCCATCTCTTCCAGGGGGAAGAGGATGAAGCGGACGGTGGCGCCCAGGAGGTCCCGGCAGCGGGCCAGGCCGCGCGCCCCCTCCAGCACCACCACCGCTCCCGAGGCGTCGTCCATGGCCCCCTGGGCGATGTCGTGGCCATCGAAGTGGGCTCCCACCACCAGTACCCGCTCGGGCCACCGGGTACCCGTGAGCTGGCCCACCAGGTTCCACGAGGTCATGGGATGCACCTGATCGGTGGTCTCCAGGCGCACCCGCACCGGGCCCCGTCGTGCCAGCCGCAACAGGGCCTCACCGGTTTCCTTGCTCACCCCCACTCCCGGGATCTCGGCCTCGCGGTTGAAGCGAATGGAGCCGGTCTCCTCCAGCAGGCCGGGGTCGTCCTTCATCCAGATGAAGCCGGCTGCCCCCGCCGCCACCGCCCGGCCGTACTTCTCGCCCCGGTGCATAGGACGCCGGAAGAAGCGGGGCGCCCGTGTGCTGACCAGCACCAAGTTCCCCCGGATCTGGTCGGCCAGGCGCTCGTAATCGGATGGCGCACCCTCTCCCAGGTTGACCAGATCCCCCTCCACGGTGGCGGCCTTCGTGTAGGGAAGAGAAACGCAGGGGAACTCCTTCTCCACCGGGGTGAGGGCCTGCAGGCTGGCCCTACCCCGCACCCATCCCGCATAAGGGAATGCCTCAGCGTGGACGTCCTCCAGGCCGTAAGCCCGCATCTTCTCCAGGATGAAGTCGCACGCCTTCCGCTCTCCCTCGGTCCCGCCGAACCGGGATCCGCACTCGTCGCAGAGGACGAGGAGGTTCTGGTACGCCTCGTCGGAGACGAAAAGTTCACCGGCCAGCGAACGGTCTGCGTCCCGCAGCCGCCCGTCGTCCGGCCGCCCAGCATTGCCACTATCAGTTCTTTGTTCCCTCATGCCGCAGCCCTTCCTTTCGCATACCGTAACTTCTCGCCCGCCCGCAGAAATCCTCTCGCCGGCATGACGGCCCCCTGGCCCGGACCAGCACGGTGCGCGGCGGTTGCTACCCCCCGGAATACCCCCCAGCCGCCCTAATAAGGGCTGAGCCGGCCCCGGGGCTGTCCCCGGCCGACCAGCTGCTCCCCATGCCCGGAAGTACAGGCACCTGAAGAATGGAGGCAAAGGCCGCTTTCCGACCGCCGTAGCCTGACCAGACTCACCTGGTCAGGATGACGGTGGTGACCAGGCCGGCAAAACCAAGTACCATGGTAACGATGGTACCGATGATCCAGTACCTCAGGCTCCGCTCCGCTGTCTCCAGGCGGCTCCCCAGCTCCTGCCGGAGGCCGTCCAGCCGCGCATCGACCGCCCCCAGGCGGCTGCCGAACTCCTGCCGGAGGCCGTCCAGCCGCGCATCGACCGCCCCCAGGCGGCTGCCGAACTCCTGCCGGAGGCCGTCCAGCCGCGCATCGACCGCCGCAATCCAGTCACTCAGCCTCTGCTCGAGCGTATCAATGCGCGCACTGAGCTTCCCGTCAACCGCGTCAATACGCGCGCTCAGCTTTTGGTCGAGGGAGTCAATGCGACCGCTGAGGGTTCGATCCAGCCCATCGATGCGGTGCAATATGTACAGAAACTCCTGGGAGCGGACCTTCCGCGCATATCCGCGCGAATCAGGCGAATTGTTCCCACTGTTGACCGGCATGGCATCCACCGCCCCCATTATACCACCGCTCTGCGGCCGGAATCTCCACGGAAGCAAATACCACCTCTTCCATTGTATCCCGACAGGTCGATTGCTGTCAAGCCCTGCCGGAAGGTGGCGCAGGCGGGGAAATCCACCAATCTTCCATCTGCCGGTAGCGCTCGCGCAGGGGCCGGATGGCGTCGCGGCGGGCAAGGTAGCGGTCCCGCGTGCTCATAACCCAGCCCTCGATGTGCTCGCGAGCGGGCACCGGGTCCCAGCGATGCCCCTGGGGCCCCGGGGCACGGAACTCGCCTACTCCTGCCGCGTCCAGTTGTGCCCGTGACGAACAGACGGGGCACTCCACCTCGCCCCGCCCCACGCGCAGGACCAGGCTGCCGCAAAACGGGCAGGCGAACACCCCTTCCTCGGTAAGGGGCGGACGCGGCCCTCTACAGCCGGCCCACCCCTCGCTGCAAGCGCTCCCGGCCCGGGCGGCCCCCGCCGACCCCCCAGGGTAACCACTTGCAGCCGGGGCACCCCCCGGTGTCCTGCGGGAACCCATCGGTGGCGGTTCGGGGCCGGTCGCCACCAGGCGGCCGAGGAGGTGGGCCCGCTCCGCCATACCTTCTTCGAGCAGCACCTCACCCGGACCGGGGGCGTAGGCGTGCAGCCACCCTACCGGAGGAGCCTGCATGGCCAGCAGGAGCAGGCTGAGAGGACCGGCGCCAAAGGGGTTCCAACCCCGCAGGCCGGCCACGCTGATGGCCGCCCCCCGGCGCCCCCGCCGGCCCAACTCCTCAACCTGGTGCCCGACCATGAGGTACCGATCGAGGACCAACTTGATCACGCCGGCCGGCCCCAGCACGTAGGTGGGGGCTCCCACCACCAGCCCATCCGCATCCAGCATCCGCTCGAACAGCCAGGGTACATCGTCATCGAGGCGGCAGGGCCGCCGGCTGAACACGCAGGACATGCACCCGTCGCAGGGAAGGATACGCAGGTCGGGGAGGCGCACCATGGCCACATCGGCCCCCGCCCCCCGCGCTCCGGCCAGCGCCTCCTTGACCAGAATCTCCGTGTTGCCCAGGCGGCGGGCCGACCCCACCAGACCCAGCACCTTCACGCTCATTCCCCCCGGTGGACGGCTGAGACCTCCCCTCGTCGCCTGCCCTCCGCTGCTAGCGGAGGAGATGAGCGGCGATGACCACCCGCATGATTTCGGAGGTGCCCTCGTAAATCTCGGTCACCTTTACGTCCCGCATGAGGCGCTCCACCGTGTAGTCGCACAGGTATCCGTATCCCCCGTGGATCTGCACCGCATCCTCGCAGCAACGCATGGCCATGCGGGTGGCAAACAGCTTGGCCTGGGCTGCTTCCCGGGTGAAGCGCTCCCCGCGGTCGGCCAGGGCCGCCGCCCGGTGACACAGCAGGCGGGCGGCATCGATGTCCGTGGCCATGTCCACCAGCCTCCACTGGATGCCCTGGAAGCTCGCAATGGGCTGCCCGAACTGTTCCCGCCGCCGCGCGTAATCGCTCGCATGCTCGTACGCGGCACGCGCGATGCCGATGGCCTGGGCGGCGATGCCCACCCGGCCCCGGTCCAGGGCCGACAGGGCGATCTTGAACCCCTCTCCCTCCCGGCCCAGGCGGTTCCCCTCCGGGATTCGGCAGTCCTCCAGGTAGACGGCAGTGGTGACCGAGGAGCGCAGCCCCATCTTCTCAAGGGGCGGCCCGAAGGAGATACCGGGGCGCTCCTTTTCCACCAGGAAGGCGGTAAGGCCCCGCGATCCCTGGGCGGGGTCGGTGGAGGCAATCAGCAGGTACAGGCCGGCCACGCCGCCACTGGTGATGAACATCTTCTCCCCGTCCAGTATGTAGTGAAGGCCCTCCCGCCGCGCTGTCGTCCTCACCGCCCCCGCGTCGGAACCGGCGCCGGGCTCGGTAAGGCAGAACGCCCCCAGCATTTCGGCCCTGCCCAGGGCGGGCAGCAAGCGGCGCTTCTGCTCTTGCGTGCCCCACGCCACGATGGAGCCGGCCACCAGGGCGCTGTGTACCCCCCAGATCAGGGCCGAGGAGGCACAGGCCCGGGCAATCTCCTCCATTGCGACGGCGTAGGCGAGCAGTCCCTGCCCCATCCCCCCGTATTCAGGCGGCAGCATGAGGCCGAAGAAACCCTCTTCCGCCATGCGCTCTATGCTTTCCCGAGGGAAGGCACCCTCCCTGTCGTACGCCGCTGCCCGCGGCTCCAGCTCCCGGGTAGCCAGGTCGGCCGCCCGGCGGCGTAACTCCTCATGCGGGCTCTCCATGATCAGGCCTCCTTCCGCAAGACACCCGGTCCCGTCAGCGGGACAGGCCATCGGCCAGCATGGCGGCGGCGGTGTAAGGGTCAATCCGCCGGCCCGCCACGTCCTCCCACAGTCCGGGCAGCAGCCCCCGCTCGACACCGCGCCGCCAGGCCTCGTCCAGCAGGCGGGCGGTGAGAATACCCCTCACCTCGGCTTCCGCCCTGGTCCTGAGCTTCTCCTGCCAGAGCCCGCTCTGCCGCGCGAAGTCGCGGTGACTGACCAGAGCCTGCCACAGGTCCGCCACCCCTCTCCCTTCGTGGGCCACCGTCAGCACCACCGGTGGACGCCATGCCCGGGCACCGGCCAGGTCAAGCATCACTTCCAGCTCCCGGGCCAGACGGTCGGCCCCCTCCTGATCAGCCTTGTTCACCGCGAAGGCGTCGCCGATCTCCATGATGCCGGCCTTGAACACCTGCACCTCGTCCCCCATCCCGGGCGTTACCAGCACCAGGGTGGTGTGGGCGTAACGCATGATGTCCACCTCGGCCTGCCCGGCTCCCACCGTCTCTACGAAGATCACGTCGAACCCGGCCGCGTCCAGGAGGCAAACCACGTCTCCCGTAGCCCGCGACAGGCCGCCCAGGGAACCCCGGGTGGCCAGGCTGCGGATGAACACCCCCTCATCCAGGGCGTGTTCCTGCATGCGCAGCCGGTCCCCCAGCAGGGCGCCGCCGGTGAAGGGGCTGGTGGGGTCGACCGCCACCACTCCCACGGTGAGCCCGTGGTGGCGGCAGTGGCCGGTGAGCACCCCCACCAGGGTGCTCTTTCCCGCCCCCGGAGCGCCGGTAACGCCCACGACAAAGGCTTTCCCGGTGTGCGGGAACGCCTCTTTGATCAGTTGCCTACCTTCTCCCCCTCCGTCCTCGACCATCGAAATGGCCCGCGCCAGCACCCGGCGGTTACCGCGCCTGATCTCGTCTATCAGCGACATTCCTGCCCCCGCAGCCTCTCGGCAACGAACCGGGCGATCCCCTCCGTGGGAGTCCCCGGCCCGAACACGGCCGCCACCCCCTGCTCCTGCAGGAAGGGGACGTCCTCCTCCGGGATTATACCACCCACCAGCACCAGGACGTCCTCCCGGCCCTTCCCCCGCAGGAGCTCTACCACCCGGGGGACCAGGGTATTGTGGGCGCCCGAAAGGATGCTCAGGCCCACCACGTCTACGTCCTCCTGGACCGCGCTCTCGGCGATCTGCTCCGGAGTCTGGTGCAGACCGGTGTAGATCACCTCCATACCGGCATCGCGCAGAGCGCGCGCCACCACCTTCGCCCCCCGGTCGTGGCTGTCCAGCCCGGGTTTGGCGATGAGAACGCGCACCGGCCTCCTCACCTTCTCACCTCCGCTCCCATTGCCCGCCGGTCCCCCTCACGGCACAACGACCCGTCGGCCCCCGCCGCCCCTTACCCGTGCCGGCCCGCCGGCCCCCGCCGGGTCGCTGTCGCCTCAGTACATGGCCGGCTCCCGGTAGGTACCGAAAACCCGGCGCAGGGTATCCATGATTTCGCCCAGAGTACAGTACGCCCGCACGCACTCCAGAATGGGGTACATCAGGTTGCCGCTTCCGCGCGCTCCGTCTTCCAGGCGCCCCAGGCACTGGCGCACCGCCCCCTGATCCCGCTCTGCCCTGACGCGCTGCAACCGGCCGACCTGGCGCCGCTCCACTTCGGGATCCACCCGCAGGATGGGGATGCCTACCTTCTCGTCCAGCACGTACCTGTTGACCCCCACCACCACCTGCTCTCCCGACTCCAGCGCCTTCTGGTAACGGTAGGCGCTGTCGGCTATTTCCCGCTGGGGGAACCCCAGCTCAATGGCCCTGATCATGCCGCCCAGGTCCTCGATCTTGCGGAAGTACTCCTCCGCCTGCTCCTCCATCTGGTCGGTGAGGGCCTCCACGAAGTACGACCCCGCCAGGGGGTCGATGGTGTTGGCCACGCCCGACTCTTCTGCCAGGATCTGCTGGGTGCGCAGGGCGATGCGGACCGCCTTCTCGCTGGGAAGGGCCAGGGCCTCGTCCATGGAGTTGGTGTGCAGGGACTGGGTCCCACCCAGCACGGCCGCCAGGGCCTGCACGGCAGTACGGATGATGTTGCACTCGGGTTGTTGGGCGGTGAGGGAGCAACCCGCCGTCTGGGTGTGGAAACGCATCAGCCACGAGCGGGGATTGCGGGCACCGAACCGTTCCCGCATGTGCCGGGCCCAGATGCGGCGGGCGGCCCGGTACTTGGCCACCTCTTCAAAGAGGTCGTTGTGGGCATTGAAGAAAAACGAGAGCCGGGGGGCGAACTCGTCCACGTCCAGACTCCGCTCCCTGCCGGCCTGCACGTATGCCATGCCGTCCGCCAGCGTGAAGGCCAGTTCCTGCGCGGCCGTGGCGCCCGCTTCCCTGATGTGGTAACCGGAGATGGAGATGGTATTCCAGCGCGGGACGTGGCGGGCACCGAACTCGAAGGTGTCCACTATGAGGCGCATGGAGGGCCGGGGCGGGAAGACGAAGGTCTTCTGGGCGATATATTCCTTGAGGATGTCGTTCTGAATCGTCCCCGACACCTGATCCCAGGTGACGCCCTGCTTCTCCGCCACCACCAGGTACATGGCCCACAGGATGGCGGCGGGGGCGTTGATGGTCATGGAGGTGGACACCCGATCCAGACGGATGCCGGCAAAGAGCCTCTCCATGTCGTCCAGGGTGTCGATGGCGACCCCCAGCTTACCCACCTCGCCGGCTGCGCGGGGATGGTCGGAGTCGTACCCGAGCAGGGTGGGGAAGTCGAAGGCCGTGGAAAGGCCGGTCTCCCCGTGCTCCAGGAGGTACTTGAAGCGGGCGTTGGTGTCCTCGGCGGCGCCAAAACCGGAAAACTGGCGCATGGTCCAGAGGCGCCCCCGGTACATGCTGGGATAGACGCCGCGCACGAAAGGGTACTGGCCGGGATCGCCCAGGTCCCGCTCATAGTCCAGGCCGGCAATGTCATCCGGGCGGTAGACGGCCTTGATGGTCTGACCGGAGACGGTCGTGAACGCACCCTTTCGCTCTGTAACCTCGTGCAACGTTACTCCCCCCGTGACGTTGCCCTGCATGGGCATTTCCCGTATGGGTGCTACAGGTAGAATGCCAGTTGCTCCAGCTCCAGGCTCACGTCGGATTGCTGCAGGTGCACCTGGGGCGGGACCTGCAGCTTGCACGGAGCGAAGTTGAGGATGGCCCGCACTCCGCCTGCCACGCAGAGGTCGGCCACCGCCTGAGCGGCGGAGGCGGGCACGGCCACCATCATGATCTTCAGCTTCAACTCCCGGGCAAGGGTGGGAATGGCCGAGGACGGCGAAATCTCCACGCTCTCGACGCGACCACCGACCTTGGCGGGATCGCTGTCGAAGAGAGCCACCAGACGAAAGGGATAGCTCTGGTCGGCCGCCAGGCGCCTGAGGGTGTAACGGGCCAGGGCCGTGCCCAGCTCACCCACCCCCACGATGCCTACGTTCAGGGGACGGCTGATGTTCAGGATGCGCCGCAGCTCTTCGCGCAGGAAGCGGGCCTGGTAACCCACTCCCTGCTTGCCAAACTCGCCGAAAAGAGCCAGATCCTTGCGCACCTGGGCCGCAGAAACCCCCGCCCGGTCCCCCAGTTCCTGCGACGAAATGAAGCGGTCGGGATCGCCGGGCCCGAGTTCCTCCAGCACCCGCAAGTACATGGCCAGCCTGCGCACCACCACATCGGGGACCCGCCTTCTCCGCACCGGCAGCCCCCCTCCCCGGCCGGATTCGGCCCTCCGTCCAGACTATTCTACGCACACCGGCCCCTTCCCTGTCTGACTGCAGGCACGGTGCCCCAGTGGAGTGCCGCCACCCCCGGTGGCAGCACGCGGTAGTGCACGTCGCTCAAACCGGCGCCGCGGAATGCGGTGGCGAGTTCCTCCAGGCCGGGAAGGTAGGCGAGAGATCGTGGCAGGTAGGTGTAAGGTCGCAGGGGACTTCTGTCCAGTCGCTGGCCGAACCCGGCCAGGATGCCCAGCAACGGCACCACGGTGTAGAAATACGGGTAGAACCAGGCCCTCACCAGTAGCGAGGAGGGCCGGCATACCTCCAGGGCCACCACCCGTCCTCCGGGATGCACCACCCGGGCCATCTCCCCCAGGCAACGGCCGATATCGCTCACGTTACGCAGGGCGAACCCGATGGCCGCACAATCAAATGACCTGTCGGGAAAGGGAATCTGCAGCGCATCCCCGGTCACGAAATCGATGCGCGTCTCCCACGCCGCCTGCCAGCGAGATGCCTTGCGGCGGGCGATATCCAGCATGCGGGGTGAGAAGTCCAGGCCGGTCACCTCACCCCCCGGCGCCACCTGCCCCGCCATGATGAGGGCCAGGTCGCCGGTGCCGCAGCAGACGTCCAGCGCCTTCCGCCCTGGGCTCAGGCCGGTGACCTCTGCTAACGACCGCTGCCAGCGCCCGAAGAATCCCGCCGTCATCACCCGGTTCATGAGGTCGTACCGGGGGGCAATGGTGTCAAAGAGGCTGCGCACGAGGGCTTCCTTCTCCCCGCCCGGCCGGGGCAGGCCGAGTCTCT
Organism: Bacillota bacterium; assembly: GCA_030019365.1. Lineage (NCBI taxonomy): Bacteria > Bacillati > Bacillota > Bacillota bacterium. The sequence goes on along the minus strand of JASEFA010000007.1, from coordinate 86,130 downwards.
CCTTGGTCATGCGAAGCGCCACGGGCAGGTCACCCGCTCCAGCAGGTCCAGAATGAGATACAGGCCCATCCCCAGGGCCGCCATGGCCAGCACACCTGCAAACACGTCCTCCCACCCCAGCCTGGTCCAGGCCAGCATGATGAAGTAACCGATCCCGCTCTGGGAAGCCCAGGTTTCCGCCAGGAAAAGCACGGCGATGGCGGTACCCAGACCCACCCGCAGGGAGGTGAAGACGGCGGGCAGCACCGCCGGCCACACCACGTGCCGGTACACGGCCAGCGGTGATGCCCCCAGGGACCGCATGGAGTGCAGGAACTGGGGGGAAATGGACCGGGAGGCATCCCGGGTCCCCACCAGCACCTGAAAGAAGACCACCAGCCAGACCATGAAGATCCGGGCGGCGTCCCCCAGGCCCAAGACGGCCATTACCACCGGCAGGAAGACGCTCTTGGGGACCGGATACGTCAGGTAGATGGCAGGTCCCGCCACGCGGTCGGCCGCGCGGACCTGGCCGAGCGCCAGCCCCAGGGGTACCGCCGTGGCGGCGGCCAGCACAAGGCTCGCCACCACCCGCCCGGCGGATACAGCCGTGTGGTACGACAGGCCCTCGCCCCAGGTGCGGGCCAGAGCATGCAGTGCCGCCATGGGCCCTGGCAGGGCCGGCAGGGCCAGCCCGGCGCTGAAGACCCACCAGCCGCCCAGCAGGAAGACCAGCACGACCAGATATGTCAGCGCGGTCGCCCGCACCCGCGCCGGCACACCCGGCGGCACCTGCGCAGGGAGCCGCGCTCGCAATCGCAGCCGCACGCCTTCACCTGGCTCAGGCACTCTGGGCCACCACCCCCGGCCGGCACATCTCGCGCAGCCTGGTGCACAGGGAGAGGAACTGAGGCGATGCCCGGTACCCCGCCCCGAGCGCTCCGGGGTTGCCCACCTGGTGGGTGATCCGCCCGGGCGCCATCACCAGCACCTCCTGCCCCACAAACGCGGCTTCCGAGATATCGTGCGTGACCAGCACGGCGGTGATTCCTCCTGCCCGGAACAGCTCCGCCACCAGTTCCTGCATGCTCTCCCGCGTCAGGGCATCCAGCGAAGAGAAGGGCTCGTCCATGAGCAGGAGATCGGGCTCCAGGGCCAGGGCACGGGCGATGGCCACCCGCTGGCGCTGCCCCCCGCTCAGCTGAGCAGGGAAGCGGTCCCTCAGCTCCCACAGGCCCAGATCGCGCAGCAATCCTTCCACCCGGTGGCGGCCCGCCGGCAGCCGCCCACGGATCTCCAGCCCCAGAGCCGCATTGGCCCGAACCGTCTTCCAGGGGAAGAGACCGTAGTCCTGCAGGATGAGGGCGGTGTGCTCACGGGGGCCGCGCACGGGCTGGCCGTCCACCCGCACTTCGCCGGAGCGGGGAGGCAGGAGGCCCGCCAGCACGTGCAGCAGCGTGGTCTTACCGCATCCGGACGGTCCGATGATGGCGCAGGTCCTGCCCCGGGGCACGGTAAAGGAAACCCCGCTCAAGGCCCTCACCGGGGGCCGCCCCGGGTATTCGACGCACAGCTCACGGACTTCGATCACCTGACCACCTCGGAGGCGAAGCGCGGGTCGACCAGGTCCTCATACCGCAGGGGCTGCTGAAGCAGGCCCTTCTCCCCCAGCCAGTTGAGGGCGTCCTCCACCTGGGCCTGGCTGGGCCGTATCAGGCCCGGGAAGTGCAGGCTGCGGTACCAGTCCAGCACCTCTTTGGGCACGCCCGCCTTCTCAGTGAGCAAATCGCTGAACGCCATGGGGCTCGCGTTGATATCGGCCACTGCTCGGGCGTAGGCCCGCATCACCTTCTGCACCTGCTCAGACTTCTGCTCCAGCACAGCGCTGCGGAAAAGAACCACTGCCTGCGAGATGTTGTCGGCAGTGTCATCGAGCACGAGGTGAGCCCCCCGCTTCTGGGCAAGGGCGGCAAAGGGATCGGGCAGAGCAGCAGCCGCCACCTTGCCGGCCATGAGCAGCTCGAAGCGCACGGGAATCTTGGCCACCGCCACGGTCTTGATTTCGTCGGTCCGGAATCCCCGCTTCTCCAGGAGCCTGCTGACGGTGAACTCGATCAGGGAGTTGGGGGATAGGGCGATCTCCTTACCCCGCAGGTCGTCCACGGTGAGGGCGGTACCGGGCGGGCTGAGGATGGCGATGCGCCCCTCAGATCCGCTGGCCCCCAGGGTGAGACTGACCACCCCCACCCGCGTTCCCCCGGCATGGAGCAGAGCCACCGCCACCAGGTCGGCCACCGCTCCGTCGATCTCCCCCGCGGTGAGGGCGGCGTCGCGCTCGGCGGCACTGGCGAAGGTCTTCAGGTTTACGGCCACGCCCTCCTCCTGGAAGTAACCCTGGCGTTCGGCCACCCAGAAGGGAAGGGTGTCCTCGATGGGAATGAGCCCCATGGTAAGGGCCGCAGCAGATGACTTCCGGGCGCATCCGGCCAGGGATGCGCTCAACCCTCCCACCACCAGCCCCGTTGCCACCAGGCCCCATATGGCCACCAGCGTCACCAGGCAGGCCCTGGTCACCACAACCCTGGTCGCTTTCCTCACTTCTGGAACCTCCTTACCTTCGCGATCCCGGTGCTCGGGTCGCGGCCGCTGGCTTCCAGCCTTCCGCCGCGGCAGAGGATCGCGGCGCGGCTAGCCTCACCCCACCACGGCGGACAGGGCCGTGGCGATGAAGAAGACCACGCTGATGATGCCGTTCAGGTCGAAAAACGCCCGGTTGAGGCGCGACAGGTCGGTGGTGGATAGGATGCTGTGCTCGTACACCAGCAGCCCTGCCATGGCACCGAGACCCACCCCGTACCACATTCCCGCCCCCAGTGACCGCATCACCACAAGCAGGCATACCCAGGCCACCGCGTGCACAGCGAGAGACCACCCCAGCGCCGCCCTGATGCCAAAGCGCACCGGTATGGAGCGCACGACGTGGGCGCGGTCGAAATCCACGTCCGCCAGCGCGTAAAGGATGTCGAAGCCGGCCACCCATAACCCGGCCCCGGCCCCCAGCAGAAACGCAGCAGGGTGAGCCCGTCCCGTGACCGCGATCCATCCCCCGAAGGGCGCTGCAAACTCGGCCAGGCCCAGCACGAAGTGGCAACCCCAGGTGAAGCGCTTGGTGTAAGGGTACACCACCAGCACCACCAGGGCGATGGGGAAGAGCTTCAGGCAAAGGGGGTTCAGCATCGCCGCCGCCAGGGCCAGCACAGCCAGGGACGCCAATACCAGGGCCACCACTTCCCCCGGCTTCACCATCCCGCGAGGCAGGTGCCAGTGGGACGTGCGCGGGTTGAGGGCATCCAGGGCACGATCCAGCAGCCTGTTCAGGCCCATGGCGGCGGTGCGGGCACCCACCATGGCCACCGTCACCCAGAAGAAGTCGTGGAGGCTGGGCCATCCCTCCGCCGCCAGGAAGGTGGCAGCATACGCAAAGGGGAGGGCGAACACGGTGTGTTCCCAGCGCACCAGCTCGGCCAGCCGGACCAGCTTGCCCAAGACCCGCCTGCCTGCGGCAATCACCGCTGATCCCTCCCCGCGGGCCACGTTCCCAGCTAGTCGCCCCCCGCCTCCGGCCGGGGGCTCATGCAGCACCGATCACCGCAACCCAAATCCGTATTCCTCCCAGCGCCGGTCAACCAGGGCACAGACCTGCGGGCTCATCTCGGCCCGCTCCGGCCAGGTGCGCACTGGCCCCTCGCCCGGCCACTTGCGGGTGGCGTCGACACCCATCTTGGTGCCGTAACCGGGATAGGGCGCCGCATGATCGAGGGCGTCAAGGGGCCCAGACAGCACGGTCGCGTCCCGCCCCGGGTCCACGCTGGTACCTACCACCCAGGTCACCTGGCGGTAATCGTGTACGTCCACGTCATCGTCCACCACCACCAGCACCTTGGTGAGGGCCAGCAACCCCAGCCCCCACAGGGCCGACATCACCTGACGGGCGTGCCCCGGGTACCGCTTCCTGATGGAGACAATGGCGAAATTGTGGAACACGCCCTCCACCGGCAGGTCCAGGTCCACCAGGTCGGGGATCAGGAGGCGCAGCAGGGGCAGGAAGATGCGCTCGGTGGCCTTGCCCAGCCAGGCGTCTTCCATGGGGGGCGGACCCACCACGGTGGCCGGGTATACCGGGTGGCGACGGCGCGTGAGGGCCGTGAGGTGAAACACCGGGTAAGGCTCCGGGGGCGAGTAGTACCCGGTATGGTCGCCGAAGGGCCCCTCCACCCTCTCTTCCCCCACCTCCACGTATCCCTCCAACACGAACTCCGCCTCCGCCGGCACCTCCAGGTCCACGCTCACCCCTTTGACCAGCTCGACCGGAGCCTGGCGCAGGAATCCCGCGAACAGGTACTCGTCCAGCCCTGCCGGCAGCGGCGCGGTGGCGGCGTAGATGGTGGCGGGGTCGCCGCCCACAGCCACCGCCACGGGGAGCCTCTCTCCCCGCACGAGGGCGCGGGCGTGACGGGCCCCGTCCTTGTGCACGTGCCAGTGCATGCCGCAGGTGCGCTCGTCGTACACCTGCATGCGGTACATGCCCACGTTGGTCCTGCCGCTCAACGGGTCGCGGGTGATAACCAGGGGCAGGGTGAGGAACCGGCCGGCATCGCCGGGCCAGCACTGCAACACGGGCAGCCCGGCCAGGGAAGGGCACTCCTCCACCATCTCCTGGCAGGGAGCCCGGCTCACCCGCCGCGGGAAGAATGACGCCACCTGCGCCAGCCGGGGAAGAGCCCGCATCCTGTCTCCCCAGCCCTCCAGTCGGGGCAGGTCCAGCCAGGAAGCCACCCGCTGCCCGATGGCATCCGGGTCGTCACCCAGGGCCAGCTTCACCCGCGCGGGCGTGCCGAAGAGGTTCATCGCCACCGGATAAGGCGACCCTTTCGCCCGCTCGAACAGGACGGCCGGACCCCGGCCGCGCACCAGGCGGACGGCCACCTCTGCCATCTCCAGTACCGGATCGACCTCCACCTTCACCCGGTGGAGCTCGCCCCTCTTCTCCAGGTCCGCCAGATACTCTCCCAGGTTCCGGTACGCCACCGCCTACGTCACCTCGCTCCTCTTCCGCGCGCCGGGTCCCGCCCCGATGCCCCGCAGGTTGTAGGCGACCAGGCCGGGCAGCACCTCTTCCAGATCGGCCACATCCCCCCGCACCCAGGCCAGCAGTATTTCGGCAAAAGACCCCACCCAGCCCCAGGCCGCCACCCACGCGTCCAGGGGCGGAACCAGCCCGCCAGCGCAGGCTTCCTCGAGATCCTGGGCCACGTAAGCGGCGAACAGCCGGTGGAGCTGGGCCAGCTTCTCCTCGCAGGAGGGCAGGGCACCGGGCGCCTGCAGGAGCGCCACCCGCGCCAGGTCCCGGTGGGCGGAAAAGGCCCGCACCGCCCCTTCCAGAGATGCGGCCAGCTTGGCCACCACGTCCGGCTTCCCCTGCCGGGCCCGCACGATGCCCTCCAGCACCGCTCTGGTCCCGCGATCGATGAGGGCGAGGAAAAGCTCCTCCTTGCTGGGGAAATACAGGTATACCGTCCCGGTGGCGACCCCGGCCTCCTGGGCCACGTCTTTGACCGTCGTGGCGGCATAGCCCCGGGCGGCAAAGACGCGCTCCGCCGCGTCCAGGATCATCGTTTCCTTCTCCAGCCGCTTCTCCGCTTCCATCCACTGCCCTCCGCACGGCCCGCTACCGCTCCGCGAACGCCGTGGATCCCTGTCGCTCGTCGCAGCGCCCCTCGGGTGCCCGCCGTTCCCCGCGGGGCACATAGACGAATCGCCACTCGGCGGCTGCGCAGGCACCCACGCGGCCAGCACACTGAATGACCGTTCATTCACTCCCCAGACTAGCACGCCAACACGCACCAGTCAAGAGGATTCCATGAAACTCAACAATACTCGCAGTTACCTGCTCGCTGTTGAGAGGCCGGGCGAACAGCTCTCCCGGCCATTTGCGCCGGGGATTCCCACCCCGGGACCGGGAATGCGCCACCGGAGGAATGCGGGCGCAGCCCGTCGAAGACCCAGGGGCGGCGGTGCGCGAGAGGGGAGACGGCTGGTGCAGCACCACTTCAAGCGGCGCGGCGGCACGCGGCAGACAGTGACGAACCTGGCCCGGATGGCGGCGGCGCTGGTGGTGGTGGCAGTAAGCCTGGCCCTGGCGGCCCCCGCCGCAGGCGCTCAGGGCCCGGCCACCTCCGGCACGACAGCAGGGGGCACGACGGCAGGGGGCACGACGGCAGGGGGCACGACGGCAGGGGGCACGACGGCGGAGGGCACGACGACGGGGGGCGCGCCCGCGGAGGTCCAGCTGGCTTTCGTGGGGGACATCATGCTGGCCCTGCGGGTGGCAGGGCTCATCGGGCAAAAGGGTACGGACTACCCCTGGCAGCACGTGGCCCCGGTGCTGCAGAAAGCCGACCTGGCCGTGGGCAACCTGGAGTGCGCGGTGGGCACCACCGGGCAACCCGAGAAGGGCAAGGAGTATACCTTCCGGGCGCCTCCCCTGGCCGCCGATGGGCTGGCCCGGGCCGGGATCGACGTCGTCGGGCTGGGAAACAACCATGCCCTCGACTACGGTCGGGAGTGCTTCCTGGAGACGCTGGACAACCTGAAGCGGGTCAAGGTGGCCTACGTGGGCGGCGGACGCAATCTGGAAGAAGCCGCTCGGCCCTACATAGCCGACCTGAAGGGCATCAAGGTGGGCATCCTCGGGGTCTGCCTGCACCTGCCCAAAGGCTGGGGCGCAACCGAGAAGGTATCGGGTCTGTTCTCGGGGTTTGACACGAACCGGCTCTACAAAGCAATCCGTGATCTCGGCTCCCGGGTCGATTGGACCGTCGTGTTCGTCCACTGGGGCAACGAGCGGGCCGACCACCCGGAGAAGTGGCACCAGACCCTCGCCCAGCGCATGCTGGAGGCGGGCGCCGACCTCGTCATCGGCCACCACCCCCACGTCTGGCAGGGCATCGATCGGCGCGACCGGTCCCTCATCGCCTACAGCCTGGGCAACTTCATCTTTACCATCCGTCCCGAGTTCCCCCAGCAGCAGCAGACCGGCATCCTGCTGGTGACCCTCACGCGCGATCGCATCCGGGAGGTGCGGGTCATCCCCTGCCACATCCCGCGGGCCGGGGAGACCGTCCTGGCACAGGGCGAACTCGCCGCCCGCATCCTGAACCGCATCGACCGGGTATCGGCCCCCTTTGACACTTACATGACGGCGGACGGCCGCGTGGAGCGGGCCGCCTTCGCGGACGTGCGCGACCACTGGGCGAGGGAAGACATCGGCGCGCTGGCCGCCCGGGGTATCATCACAGGCGATGACACCGGCCGGTACCGGCCCGAAGACCCCACCACGCTGGCGGGGCTGACCACCCTGCTCGTGCGCACCCTCGGGCTGCCCGACGCACCCGCGGTCGCGTTGCCCGCCGACCTGAAGGACCACTGGGCGGCCCCCCACCTGCGGGCGGCGCTGGCGGCCGGCCTCATCTCACAAGGAGAGACGGTCCCGCCTGCGGTCAACGCCCCCGTACCGCGCTGGAAGACGGCACACATGCTGGCTGCAGCCATGGCAGCAGGCGGGCGACCGCTGCCTCCCGTCGATTCGCTCCCCGGGTACCCCGACCTGGGCTCGACCCCCCGCCCGGCCCTGGACGCCATCGCGCGCGTGACTGCCGCGGGCCTCATGCAGGGGTACCCGGATGGCCGGTTCGGACCCGCCGACTCGCTCACCCGCGGGCAAACAGCCTGCATCCTCCTCCGCCTGCTGCGGCGCCTGGAGCAGCCGCAGGGCACCGCAGGCGCCGGGCCGGGGCAGGGCACCGCCACTGGCGGGTCCGGGCAGGGGGGCCCGCCCTGAGCGGGATGGTACCCAGAGTGCGGCCGTGGCAGGCAGACCTGGCCCTGCTGGGGGTAGCGGCGGTGTGGGGTGCCACCTTCGTCACCGTGAAGCGGGCCACCCTCACCCTGCCCGTCCTGCCCTTCCTGGCCGTGCGCTTCGCACTGGCGGGAGCGGTGCTGGCCCTGGCCTTCCCGTCCGCCTGGCGCCAGTTCCGTGCCCCCCTCATCGCCCGGGGCGTGGGCATCGGTGCCTTCCTGTTTCTGGGATACCTGCTGCAGACCTGGGGGCTGCAGTACACGACCGCAGGGCGGGCCGGCTTTATCACCGGGCTGTCGGTGGTGCTGGTACCCCTCGGTCAGGGCGCCCTGTGGCGACGCCCGCCGGGCAGGCAGGCGGTGGCGGGCGTGGCGCTGGCCACCGCGGGACTGGCCGCCATGGGCTGGGAGGCGGGTGAGCTGGGGCGGGGAGACGTGCTGGTGCTGGGGTGCGCCCTGGCCTTTGCCGCCCACATCCTCTCCGTGGCGGCCTGGGCGGGGGACGCCCACCCCGTGCCCATCACCGCCGTCCAGGTGCTCACGGTGGCGCTCGCCAGCGCCCTGGCCGCGCTCCTGCCAGGGGCGTGTCCGTCGGGCTGGTCCTGGCACCTGCTCGGGCCCTCCGTGCTCCGGGTATGGGATGCCCTGCTCCTCACCGGGCTTTTCGCCACCGCCGTGGCCTTCCTGGTGCAAAATGCGGTGCAGCGGTTCACCGAGCCCACCCACACCGCCCTTATATTCTCCGCCGAACCCGTGTTCGCTACCGTTTTCGCCTGGCTCTTGGGCGGGGAAACCCTCACCCCGCGGGGATTGCTCGGGGGAGCACTGGTGGTGCTGGGGATGCTGGCTGCTCAGCTTCCAGCAGGGCCAGGGAAAGGGCCTCGGCCAGGTGCTCGATCCCCCGTACCTCCAGGCCATCTCCGGCCAGGCCTTCGTGACGGTTGTCAGCGGGGATCAGGACCACCGTGAACCCGGCCCGCCGGGCGGCCGCCACCTTGGGCACAATACCCCCCACCGATTTCACCTCGCCCCGGATGGACACCTCACCTGTGAGGGCGACCGTGGGCCGCACCGGCTTCCCCAGCAGGGCAGAGGCGACGGCCACCCCCAGGGCCGCTCCCCCGGAAGGACCGTCCACCGGGATGCCCCCTGGCCAGCTGACGTGTAGGTCGTAGTCGCGCAGGTCGGTCTCCAGGATCTCGGTGAGCGCGCTCAACACCGTCTCCACCGCGCCCAGGGCCTGACCCTTGCGCCGCAGGCGACGACCGGGTACGCCCACCTCCTCTTCCTCCACCGCTCCCGTCACCCGCACCTGCCCCCCTCGTCCGCCCACATGACGGCAGGAGGCCTCCACCTCCATCACCACCCCCACGTTGGGGCCTGCCACCCCCAGGCCATAGGCTACCCCCACCCGGGCCGCCGCGGCGGGGCGAACCTCCAGCCGTGGAGAGTACTGGCCCGTCGTGACAACCCACTCCAGGTCGGCGCGGGTTATGCGTCGCCTCCCCTCCCCCTGGGCCACCCCGATGGCCGTCTGCACCATGCTCACGGCATCGCGACCGTTCCCGGCGTACCTGCCCACCACCTCCAGGGCGTCGTCGTCCAGGGCGAAGCCCACCCGGGCGGCAGCGTTGGCTGCGATGCGCCACACCTCCTTGGCTTCAAGGGGACGGAAGAACACCTCCATGCAGCGGGATCTGATGGCGGGCGAGATTTCCTCGGGTGACCTGGTGGTGGCCCCCACCAGGCGGAAGTCAGCGGGAAGGCCATTTTCGAAGATGTCCCGGATGTGACGGGGGATGTTGGGGTCTTCAGGGGAATAGTAGGCGCTCTCGAAGTGGACGCGCCGATCCTCCAGCACCTTGAGTAGCCGGTTGAGTTGCACGGGGTGCAGTTCCCCGATCTCGTCCAGGAAGAGGATGCCCCCGTGGGCGCGGGTCACCGCCCCCGGCTTGGGCTGCGGGATGCCGGCGATGCCCAGGGGACCTGCCCCCTGGTAGATGGGGTCGTGCACCGACCCGATCAGGGGGTCGGCGATGCCCCGCTCGTCGAAGCGGGAGGCGGTGGCGTCCACCTCGACGAAGCGGGCCCCCGGCCCGAAGGGGGACGAGGGGTTTCGCTTGGCCTCCTCCAGCACCAGCCGGGCGGCCGCCGTCTTCCCCACACCGGGCGGCCCGTAGACGATGACGTGCTGGGGGTTGGGGCCGCACAGGGCGGCGCGCAGGGCGCGCAGCCCGTCCTCCTGTCCCACCACCTCGGCGAACGATGCCGGACGCGTCAGCTCCGTCAATGGGGGCGACAGGGCCACCGCGCGCATCTTCTCGAGCTTCTCCATTTCGTGGCGGGACTCCCGGTTGACGGCCACCCGGCCGCCGTGCTGCGTGCGCAGCAGGGACAGGAAGTAGAGCCCGATCACCACCAGGAAAAAGAGTTGCACCCAGGAAAGGAGCAGAGAAAGCTCCACCGGGGGTCACCCCCCGGTAGTCTTCCTCCTGCCCCCAGCATCCATCCCGGGGCGGGGTCAGGCGGTCTCTTCGCGCCGGCGCATCTTACGGTCGGCGGTCACCAGGATGGGCGGTTCGCGCCTGAGCACGGCTTCCTTGGTGAGCACGCACTTGACCACGTCACCGCGGGAGGGCACGTCGAACATGATGTCGAGCATGACCTCTTCCAGGATGGCACGCAGGCCGCGGGCACCCGTGTTGCGCTTCATAGCCTCCAGGGCCACCGCGCGCACGCTCTCCTCGGTGAACTCCAGCTCCACCCCATCCAGCTCGAACATGCGCTTGTACTGGCGAACGAGAGCGTTCTTGGGCTCCAGCAGGATGCGCACCAGGTCGTCCTCGGTGAGAGCGTCCAGGGTGACGATGACGGGCACCCGGCCCACGAACTCGGGGATCATCCCGAACTTGAGCAGATCTTGGGGCATGATGTGGGCCAGGACCTCGCCCACGTTCCTCTCCTTGCGGGACCTCACCTCGGCGGCAAATCCCATCGATCGCTGGGCAATCCGCCGCTCGACGATCTTGTCGATCCCCTCGAAGGCCCCACCGCAGATGAAGAGGATGTCCGTGGTGTCGATCTGGATGAACTCCTGGTGGGGATGCTTGCGACCTCCCTGGGGGGGCACGCTTGCCACCGTCCCCTCCAGGATCTTGAGCAGGGCCTGCTGCACGCCCTCGCCCGACACGTCCCGCGTGATGGACGGGTTTTCGGCCTTGCGGGCGATCTTGTCGATCTCGTCGATGTAGACGATGCCCTTTTCCGCCCGTTCGATGTCGTAGTCGGCGGCCTGGATGAGGCGGAGCAGGATGTTCTCCACGTCCTCGCCCACGTAGCCGGCCTCGGTCAGCGAGGTGGCGTCGGCAATGGCGAAGGGCACGTTCAGGATCTTGGCGAGAGTCTGGGCCAGCAGGGTCTTGCCGCACCCGGTGGGGCCGAGCATGACGATGTTGGACTTCTGCAGCTCCACGTCGTCCTTCTTGTTGCTCACCCGGATGCGCTTGTAGTGGTTGTACACCGCCACCGAGAGGATCTTCTTGGCCCTCTCCTGCCCGATGACGTACTGGTCGAGGATGGCCTTGATCTGGGGCGGCTTGGGGATGTCCTTTAGCTCCACCTCCGCCTCTTCGTTCAGCTCATCCTCGATGATCTCGTTGCACAGCTCGATACACTCGTCGCAGATATAGACGCCCGGGCCGGCCACCAGCCTCTTGACCTGGTCCTGCAGCTTACCACAGAAAGAGCACTTGAGTTGTCCGCCCCGTTCGTCGGGGTACTTGAGCACGGATGGCACCCCCTACTTTGCCGCAGCCTTTGCCTTCTTTGGTGCCAGGACCTCGTCGATGAGGCCGTACTCCTTCGCCTCTTCGGGCGACATGTAGAAATCCCGGTCCGCATCCCTCTTTATGCGCTCCATGGGTTGTCCGGTGTGGCGGGCCAGGATTTCCTCCAGCCGCTGCCGGATGGCCACCACTTCCCGCACGTTGATCTCCAGGTCCGCCGCCGGACCGCTCAGGCCCTGCATGCTGGGCTGGTGGATCATGACCCGCGCGTTGGGAAGGCCGAACCTCTTACCCCTGGTGCCGCCGGTCAGGAGTACGGCCGCGATGCTGGCCGCCAGGCCCACGCACACGGTGGACACATCCGGCTTGATGTGCTGCATGGTGTCGTATATGGCCAGGCCCGCCGACACCGCTCCGCCCGGGCTGTTGATGTACAGGTTGACGTCCTTGTCGGGGTCTTCCAGCTCCAGGAAGAGGAGCTGGGCGATGACCAGATTGGCCATGTGGTCGTCCACCGGGCCCCCGATGAAGATTATGCGATCCTTAAGCAGGCGGGAGTAAATGTCATAGGCCCTCTCCCCCCTGCCCGTCTGTTCCACCACCATCGGTACCAGATACCCCATGGCACTCCCCCCTCGTCGCCCTGTCCACCAGAGTCGCCAGGGCTTTCCCCCTGGCCATGCTCAACTCCAGATCCCGCCACACACCCATTTCTTCGAGCCGGCCCCGCGCTTGCGCCAGGGTTTCCCCTGGCCGGACGACCTTGCGCAAGAGGGGTTCCATCTCTTGCTCGGTGGGGAGCAGGCCTTCCCGCCGCGCGATGGTCTCCAGGATGACGCTCAGCCGCGCGGAACGCTCGGCCATCGGGCGCAACTGCACTCTGAGGTCCGCCTCCGTCTCGGCGGGGAGGCTCCCTCCCGCAGCGTGGCGGTACCTGCCCAGCAGTCCTTCCAGTTCCTCTTCTACCAGCGGCTCCGGCACGTCGACCCGACACCGCCTGAGAAGTTCATCGGTAATTTGGGCCTCCCGCTCCTGCCTTATGCGGGCGAGCCTGGACCCTCGCAGGCTATTCTCGATCTGCTCCCGCATCTCCTGCAGGGACGAAAACCCACCCGCCTGCCGGGCAAACTCGTCGTCGAGCTCCGGAAACTCCGGACGCCTGATCTCGCGCAATGTCATGCGGTAGCCGCCCGCCCCCCTCGTTTCGCCGGGGGCCGCACCGACCAACCCTTCGAGCGCAGAGGGAGGAGGGCCACTTGCCCCGGCCAGCCCCTGAGGAGGACCGCCTTCGCGGGCGGCTCCCTCGCCCCCCCCGCTGGCAGCCGGGGCAACCCACGGCGCCCCGGGGACATCCGCCTCACGGCTGTTCCCGGAGGCGACCACGCTGTCGTCCTGCCGCAGCTCCCAGTCAACCACAACCCGGTCCCCGGGACGAACCCGGTCATCCTCAACCGCCACCAGGGTGGCATGCTGATACCTTATCCGGTCAATCTCCCGATCCACTTCGGCCGCGTCCACCTCTGCCTGAATGGGCTCCAGGTGGATGTCGTCCAGATCCCCGATTTCCGGCTCCGGGCGCACCAGCACCCGCGCCTCCACCAGCAGGGGCTGACCCTGCCGGTACTCCTTCAGGCTGACTTCGGGACGCCCCACGGGATCCAGACCGGCCTGGGCCACCGCCTGCCGGTAAACTGCAGACGCCACATCCTCCAGGGCCTGCCGCTCAATGTAACCTTTCCCCAGATGCCGATCCAGGATGGCCAGGGGTGCCTTCCCGGGACGGAACCCGGGCACGCTGACCTTCCTGACCAGCCTCCGATAGGTGGCCTGAACGGCCGCGTCCACCCGTTCCGGCTCCACTTCGATCTCCAGCAGCACATGCCCGTCTTCCTGGGACGATGCGGAAACCTTCAACTCGCATCCCTCACTTTGCCCGGCCCTCCGGCGGAGTGGAGGCGCGCAGCATGCACCCCGTGCACCACGCGCACCGTGCACCACGCTTGCTCTCGTTTCCGCTGGTGCAACGGGCCCGTCCCCCGGCGACCCAACCGGGATTATACGCGAACGCGTCCCTCTCAGGCAACCACGCGCCGCACCACCGCGGGCAACCGCCCGGCCGGCCGGGCATGGGTGGTGCTCCCGCAGTCTCTTCCCCAACTGCCACTATATGATCTCCCCTGCCCTGCGGCGTCAGCCCGCGGTCGCGCATGGCACGGGTGCGCGCGGTGCCATACCCGAGATCAACCGCTGGTGGTGGAGTTGCTCTCCTAACCCGGAAACTGGTGCGGGCGGTGGGATTTGAACCCACACGGGCCTTCGCCCACGGGATCCTAAGTCCCGCGCGTCTGCCTGCTCCGCCACGCCCGCAAAACCAACCCATTCTGAACCAAACTGCCGCCGGCCGCCGGACTTGAACCCTGCCGAAATGCTGACCCGTGGCAACGAAAGGTGTGGTGGGCCATGAAGGGATCGAACCTTCGACAGCCCGCTTAAAAGGCGGGTGCTCTACCACTGAGCTAATGGCCCTCTGGCTGGGGAGGCAGGATTCGAACCTGCGTATACGAGATCCAAAGTCTCGCGCCTTACCGCTTGGCCACTCCCCAAGGTTTTTCAAGATTGGGGTGAATGAGGGGACTCGAACCCCCGGCCTCCAGATCCACAGTCTGGCGCTCTAACCAGCTGAGCTACATTCACCACCGTGGCGCGCCTGGCAGGATTCGAACCTGCGGCCCTCTGCTTAGAAGGCAGACGCTCTGATCCACTGAGCTACAGGCGCACAGTTTGGAGCGGGAGACGGGAATCGAACCCGCACCACCAGCTTGGAAGGCTGGGGCTCTGCCATTGAGCTACTCCCGCAAGAAGCTGGTCGGGGCGCCGGGATTTGAACCCGGGACCTTCTGAACCCAAATCAGACGCGCTGCCAAGCTGCGCTACGCCCCGGAACCCGGCAACCTGGCTGGCCCATTACGATTATATCGGGCAAAACTGTTGCAGTCAAACGCGCGGCGACTGCGGCAACGCCTGGAGCACACCTACCGGGACTCCTGCACCTTCGTGACCAAACGATACGGCGGTCAGGCGTGCGCACAACTAGGCGTGCGAAGGGGGTGTAGTTCGGGACGGATGCCATCTTCGCCGACGACGAGCACGCCGTAAGAAGGCCCGTCGCCGCACGGCGCGTGCAGGCTGCCCGGGTTGAAAAAAAGCACCTTGCCCAGCCAAAAAGCCTCGGCCCGGTGGGTATGACCGAACACGACCGCATCCGCATTGAGTTCGCGGGCCCGGGACAGGAGGGTCCGGAAGTCCTGCTTGACCCGATAGCGGTGGCCGTGGGTGAGCAAGAGCCGCTTTCCCCCCACCTGCACCAGTCTCTCCGCGGGACCGTCCACCCGGCAATCGCAGTTGCCCACCACTCCCACCACGCGGACCCCCCATTCGGCCAGGCGGCAGGAGTCCTCGTAATAGTCCCCCGCATGCAGGAGCAGATCGACGGACCCCATTTCCTCGACAACCCTGTGGACCAGGGCGAGATTGCCGTGGGTGTCCGACAGCACCCCTATCCGCATTTTCTTCCCACCAGCTCTGCGATCAGAGGCCAGAGAGCACGCACTGCCTTTCCCCGGTGGCTGAATGTGGCCTTTGTCCCTGGTTCTAGCTCGGCCACCGTTTTCCCTCCTCCCGGCACTCTGGGAACGAATACCGGGTCGTATCCGAAGCCGCTCCGGCCCCGGGGGAATGCTGCGATCTCTCCCTCCCAGGTTCCCTCCGCCACCCAAACCGTGCCGTCGGGAGAAGCCAGGGCAGCAGCGGCCCGGAAGCGCGCGCTCCTCCCGGAAGGCATGACGCCGGCCAGGAGCTCGAGGAGCAGCGACCTGTTTTGCTCGTCGGTGGCGTCCGGTGCGGCAAAACGGTGGGAACGCACCCCCGGCGCGCCCCCCAGAGCCGCCACCTCCACGCCGGAGTCGTCGGCAAGAGCCCAGTCCCGGCAGCGCCGGGCCACCGCCAGGGCCTTGAAGCGGGCATTCCCGGCGAATGTCGGCTGTTCTTCCGGCAGAGGCAGATCCACACCCAGTTCAGCCAGAGAGGCCATGTCCACGGGCAGCCCCGCCAGGATCAGCCGCATCTCCGCTACCTTATGCGGGTTCCGCGTCGCCAGAATGAGCATCGTCAGGTGAGGTTCCGCTCCGGCGGAGCGCACATCAGGCCCGGGCGGGGTCATCGTCGCCGGCATCCACGTCGCGGGGAGTGTACAGCCGCGGGGGAGCCGGCCTGCCCCTGCCCACCGCTTCCGCCAGGGGACCGAGCACCCGGCGCTGCAGATCGAGGAGCTGACTTACGCCCGCCTCCGCCACATCCAGGAGGCGACCCAGCTGGGTGCGGTCGAAAGGCTTTCTCTCCGCCGTGCCCTGGACCTCCACCAGGCGTCCGTCTCCGGTCATGACCACGTTCATGTCCACTTCGGCACGGGCGTCTTCCTCGTAGGTGAGGTCGAGCAATACCTGTCCCTGCACCACACCCACGCTCACCGCCGCCACCTGAGAAAACAGGGGCAGGGTTACCAGTAGCTCCTGCCCGCGCAGGTAGTCGCACGCGTCCACCAGGGCCACGAAGGCCCCCGTGATGGCGGCGGTGCGGGTGCCGCCGTCGGCCTGCAGCACGTCGCAGTCAAGTACCAGGGTGCGCTCGCCGAGGGCCTCCATGTCAGTTACGGCGCGCAGCGAGCGCCCGATCAACCGCTGGATTTCGTAGGTCCTGCCGGCCTGGCGCCCACGGCCCCCGTCCCGGGGAATGCGTTCCGCCGTGGACCGGGGAAGCATGCCGTATTCGGCAGTGACCCAACCCCGGCCGCTCCCCTTCAGAAAAGGCGGAACACCATCCTGCACAGAGGCCGTGCAGATCACCCTGGTCATACCCGCCTCCACCAGGGCAGATCCCTCGGCATATGCCAGCACCTGACGGGTGATACTCACGGGCCGTAACTGGTCAGGACGCCTGCCGTCCAGCCTCTCCACCCCATCCACCTCTTTCGATCGGGAAAGTCCACCCGATCCGTCCATCGAGCCCCGGGTCAGGGAGGGGACGCGACCCAGCCACCCGCCGCAGCCTCCACCGGCTCACCCAGCAACATGCCGGCCACCCCGCCCACCTGGGTGGGATCGCCGCTGGTGAACAGCCTGAGCCACCCCCGGCCTGTCCCGTCACACAGCCAGCCGCGAGCGGACAGCACATCTCCTAACTCCCCGACCACTTCCTCGGCGGGATCCACCAGCGTCACGGCCGGGCCCACCACCTCGCCGATCACTCCACTCAGGAAGGGGAAGTGAGTGCATCCCAGCACCAGCGTATCGATGCGCCGGTCCAGGAGCGGCTCCAGGCACCTCCTCACCGCGCTCAGGGCTCGTTCCCCGGTGAGAACACCCTCCTCGACCAGCAGGGGCAGTTCCGGACAGCCCTGCTGCCACACCCCGGTGATCCCCAGGGTCGCCAGGGCGCGGCCATACTCGCCCGAGGCAACCGTGCCGGGAGTGGCGATGATACCCACGCGCCCCGACCGGGTGGCCCGCGCCGCCGCGCGCGCTCCTGCCTGGATCATACCCAGCACGGGAAAGGGGAATTCCTCCCGTATGCCGGGCCAGGAGGCAGCCGTGGCGGTGTTGCAGGCGATCACGGCTGCCTTCACGCCCTGCCCGGCGAGGAAACGCAGGACCTGGGAGGTAAACTCTCGCACCCGGGAAGGAGGCCGGGTGCCGTATGGCATGCGACCGGTGTCGGCCGCATACACCACGTTTTCGGCGGGAAAGCGCCTGCGCAACAGCCGCACCACGGAGAGGCCGCCCGCCCCCGAATCCATCAACCCTACGGGGCGACACCGTTCATGCTCGAGGGGCAGGGTCACCCGGACGCCATCTCCCCCGCCATCAGCCCGTACACCTGCCGCAGACGTCTGGCCAGATCCTCCAGTTCCTGATCGTCCAGGCGGCGGAGGACCCCGGCCAGGTACCTGCGCCGGGCATCCATCACGGCGTTGAGCACCTCCTGCCCCCGCGGCCTCACTTTCAGCCTGATCACGCGCCGGTCGTGGGGGTCGCGCACCCGCTCCAGGAGACCGGACCTCTCCATGCGATCGATGAGATCGGTGGCAGTGCTGCAGGCAAGGTGCATCCTCTGGCACAACTCACCCATGGTGATACCTTCATTGCTGTCGAGAACCAGCAGGGCATCGAACTGAGGAGGGGTAATGTCGAACTGGGACAGGATCTCCCGGCCGTGGAGCCGCACCGCCCTGGCCACCAGCCGCAGTAGCTCCTCGATAGCAGCCACCCGCTGGGAAAAGCCGGGGTCTTCCAAAAACCCCACCCCCCTGGCCTGTCCCCTGACTCCCCCCCAACATACCAGAGCTGGCAGGAACCTGTCAATTGCTTTGCCATACGCGCTGCAACTCGTACCACTGGTCCTGGGCCATCTTGCGGATGGCCGGCTCGGCTCCCGACCGGGGGCTGACCACCTGCCCCAGGTAGTGGGCTGCCTCCCGCACCCGACCCAGGCGCATGCTCAGAACTCCGAGGAGGTAGGCAGCAGCGAACTGGTCCATATTCCCGGGCAGGCCGTCCTCGCCCTCGTATGCCTGCATGTACTCATCCAGAGCACGCGCGCAGAGCTGCCCATCCCGCTCGGTGTCGCCCCGCGCACGGTAAATCCATCCCAGACGGAGGTACAGCCCCGCCGCAATACCGTGAGCGAGGCGCCGGCAGCGGGCAAAGTAAAGGGCACGCCGGTATTCGGTCACCACGTCGGCAGGCGGCCTGCCTCCCTCCGTGCTATCGGCGACAGCCGCAGCCTCCGCCGGGCCGGCCCGGGCAACTGCCTCCCCGCCGCCAGCGGGGACAGTCCCCCCGCCCGCGGCGGGTGGGGCACTCGCTTCGTCCCCGGCCGCTGGCGATCCCTCGCAGGCGGGTGGCTCGGGCTCCAGGTCGGAGAGGATCTCGCGCATCAACACTTCACCCTGCTCCCGCAGGCGGAGGCCAGCGGCCGCCACCCGTTCCCGCTCGTCCGGGAACAGGGGGGCAAAGGCACCCTGGGGAGCCGCATACCCGCAGACCGGACATACCCACACCTGATACAGGTTGGGGTCAAGGGGGGAGTAGCGCACGTAGAAGTCAGGCCCTCGCTCCTCGACCCGCAGCCGGCTCATGGCCACCCGGGTGGCAGAAAAGGTGTTGCTGCAAACAGGGCAGCGCTCCCGGGTGGTGTAAAGCAAGCCGCCCGCCGTCCGGGACCCGGTCGAGCGCCCCGGAGGCGCGGGGATGACCCGCTTCTGGGAGTCGGGGGGCATTACTTTCTTGATGTGGGCTACCAGCTCTCGGGCGCAATCGGGACAGTACCCGGCCACGCCTCCTGCCGGGATCCGTGCGCCACACCGGCGACATAATGCAAACTCCTGCATAGCGGGCACGATCTCACCCCCAAGGAATATCGACCTCCACGCCTTCCCAGTGAAGCGCCTTGGCAGCAGGAAAAGGTCGGGGGCCGGCGAACCATACCCTGGCAGCAAGGAAAGGAGGTCCTAACGTGGCAAGGGAGAAGGTCACCATCCCCTACCTGTATCAGAAGCGGGCCCGCGGGGAGAAGATCACCATGCTCACCTGCTACGATTACCCCACGGCCCTGCTGGAAGAGAAGGCCGGGGTCGACATCATCCTGGTGGGCGATTCCCTGGCCATGACGGTCCTGGGATACGACAGCACGCTGCCTGCCACCATGGACGTCATGGTGGTGCACGCCCAGGCCGTCCGCCGGGGCGCACCAGGGGCATTCCTCATAGGTGACATGCCATACATGTCCTACCAGGTTAACAGGGAAGAGGCCATCCGCAACGCGGGCCGGTTCATGGCCGAGGCGGGGTGCGACGCCGTGAAGCTGGAAGGCGGCCGCAACGTGGCGGACGTGGTGGAAGCCCTCACCAGGGCCACCATCCCCGTCATGGGGCACCTGGGGTTGACCCCCCAGTCCATCGCCCAGCTGGGGGGATTCCGGGCCCAGGCCCGCGACGTGGATACCGCCCTGCGGGTCATCGAAGACGCCCGCATCATCGAAGAGGCGGGCGCCTTTGCCATCCTGCTGGAAGCGGTGCCTCCCGAGGTGGGCAGGATCGTGGCGGAAAGGGCATCCATCCCCATCATCGGGATCGGGGCGGGACCGAACTGCCACGGCCAGCTCCTCATCGTGCACGACATGCTGGGTTTTTTCGAGGCCTTCACCCCCCGGTTCGTGAAGAAGTATGCCAGCTTGAACGAGACCATCCTGAAGGCGTTCCGCGAGTACATGGACGATGTGGTGAGCGGTCGCTTCCCCGCGCCCGAACACTGTTACGGCATGAAGGCGGGAGAGGCAGCCCGCCTGGAAGCGCTGGTCCGGGAACGCCTGAAATAGGGCACGGCACAGCCCACGATAAGCAGCCCCGATGGCGGGAAGGGACCGCCGGACCGGCACCCCATACCGGCAGAAGGAGTGAAAAGGCATGCTGAGGGATCGCCTGCGACTGGAGACGGCCGCCCTGGAGGAAATCAACCGTTTCCTCCTCGATCCCGACAACCGCCTGGTGAACGAGGCGCTCCGCATCGTAACCAGGTACGGCACTCCCGAGGAGATCAACGCCCGCGCCCGCGAGGCCCGGCAGCTCCCCAACCTCATGGCCCGGTTGCGCAACCTGCACTCGCCCTACCTGGAGGACCTGGAATGGCTGGCCTCCGAGCGAGACCGGGGGGCCTTCGTGAGCATCTCCACCTACCGGCGCCGGATCCTGGGCGACCAGGCGGACACCATGTACTTCGACGAGGGCAGGGCCGTCACCCTGGAGATCAGCGCCCTGCAGTACTTCCCCTGGTTGATCGCAGAAGCAAAGCAGGCCATCGACCGCCAGGAGATCATGCCGGGAAGGTACATCCGGGTGCGCAGGATGCGGGAGCAGGAAGCCGATCAGGGGGACATCGTGGCGATGGCGGCGGCCATGCAGATCATAGGCGCCACATGGGTGGAGACCCTGGATACCAAGGGCACGGACGGGTCCAACGTCCACCTGGGCGGGCCCGAGACCATCACCGGTTATTTCGGAGGCATCGGTCAACCGAACGAGCACCCGCTGCAGTGGATCGACGAGTACCTCTACTACTACACCCAGTATGGCATCAACCAGGTGCTGAACTTCAACTTCGGTACCATCCTGCTGGGCTTCATCCTGCACCGGCTGGGCATCGACATCAGCTTCAAGATCTCGGTGTATGCGGGGCACGACAACCCCTATTTCTTCCTGTGGACGCTGGTGGCAGCCCGCCTCTTCGCCCGCGAGGATGGCTCCACGCCGCTGGCCGGCCTCAACCTGAGCAACTCGGTGAACAACCGCACCCTGGAGCTCTGCTCATACGTGAGGAAGGAGCTGGGCCTGGAGGACCGGGTACGCCTGGAGCACCATATCACCGAGACCCACAAGAGCATCGTCCGCCAACCTTACAACCGGCGGGAGGAGCTGGTGGACCTGGCGTCCCGCGTACCCAACATCTCCGCCAAGCACGAGGGCGGCGACCCCGAGGTGGAGGTGACCCGCGATCACCCGTCCGACATCCTGGACTATTTCCGCCCCAAAGACGAAATCCTGGCCGCGGCGGACATGGCCTACCTGGAACGGAACTACCTGGACAAACACGAGGCGGTCAACCGCACGGCCCGGGCCCTCACCGAGAACGGCCTGGCCTTCGTGGCCGCCCGCAACCTTCATCGCCGCTAGCCCTGGCCGCCCTACGACGCCGCCACCACGTCCCCGAGATAGGCAGCCCTCACCCTGGGATCGAGCCGCAGATTCTCTGCGGACCCCTGAATGACGATGCGACCGGTCTCCAGCACGTAGCCTCGATGGGCGATGGAAAGAGCCATGGCTGCGTTTTGCTCCACCAGCAGGACGGTGGTGCCGCTCTTGTTGATGTCCTGGACGATGGCAAATATCTCCTGAACCAGGATGGGTGACAGCCCCATCGAGGGCTCGTCGAGCAGCAGCGCCTGGGGCCTGGCCATCAGGGCTCTGCCCATGGCCAGCATCTGTTGCTCGCCTCCGGAGAGGGTTCCGGCGACCTGCCTGATGCGCTCCTTGAGCCGGGGGAAATGGTGGAAGACCCGGTCCAGGCTATCCTGAATCTCGGCCTTGTCGGAACGGGTGTACGCACCCATCTCCAGGTTCTCCAGTACGGTAAGGTTGACAAATATCTTGCGCCCTTCGGGACACTGGCTGATACCCATGCGCACGATCTGGTGGGCGGGTGCCCGGGTGATGTCGGTGCCCCGGTAAATCACCTGCCCGCTGCGGGCCCGGACCAGTCCGGAGATGGTGCGCAGGGTGGTCGACTTCCCGGCCCCGTTGGCACCGATGAGGGTGACGATCTCACCCTGGTCGACCTGAAACGAGATACCGTGGATGGCCTGGATGGCGCCGTAGTACACATTCAGATCCTTGACCTCGAGGAACATCAGGCCACGGCCCCCTTCCCCAGGTACGCCTCCAGCACCCGCGGGTTACGCTGGATCTCCACCGGGCTACCCTCGGCGATGATCTCTCCGAAGTCCATTACCACGATGCGGGGGCACAGGTTCATGACCACGCCCATCTGGTGTTCGATGAGTAGCACGGTCAGGCCGTACCGTTCCTTGAGATCCCGGATCAACCGCACCATCTCCTGCACCTCGGCCGGGTTCATGCCCGCAGCCGGTTCGTCCAGCAGGAGCAACCGGGGGCGTCCCGCCAGTGCCCGCGCCAGCTCCAGCCGCCTCTGGGCACCATAGGGGAGGTTTCTGGCCAGCTCCCCCTCCCGTTCCCGCAATCCCACCGTCTCCAGGATGTCGAGGGCCTCCGATTTCAACTTCACTTCCGCGCCACTCAGGTGCCCGGTGCGGAAGGCGGCATGGAAAGACCCGTACTTCGGCCTGGAGTCCAGCCCCACCAGCACGTTGTCGAGCACGGTGGCCTCCTTGAAGAGCCGGATGTTCTGGAACGTCCTGGCCATACCCTTCTGGAATATGCGATAGGGCGGCAAGCCCACTATGCTGTCCCCGCGGAACCGGACCTCTCCCGCGCTGGGAGGGATCATGCCCGTGATGAGGTTGAACACGGTAGTCTTGCCGGCCCCGTTGGGCCCGATCAGGCCGACCAGCTCGCCCTCCTGCAGGGTAAGATGGAACTCCGAAACGGCCCTCAGCCCGCCGAAGAACTTGGTCAACCGGTCAACTTCCAGTTCCGCCACGCCGCTCCCCCTTCCCCACCGGCACTGCCAGGACCCTCGGTACCAGCGCGCTCCACTCCCTGCCACCGAGCAGCCCGCGGGGCCGCAGGATGATGGTGACCACCAGGATGAGGGCGTACACCACTCCCCGCCAGTCCACGAAGGCCTGGCCCAGGACCCCCCGCAGTCCCTCCAGCAGGAACACCCAGCCGATGGCCGTGGCTACGGTTCCCGTGAAGCTGCCCAGACCTCCCAGTACCACCACGATGAGGAAGTCGATGGACTTCAGGAAATCGAAACTCGAGGGATGTACGAACGGGTACCGGTGAGCGTACAGGCCCCCCGCCAGGCCGGCCAGCCCGCAGCCCAGCACAAACGCCAAGGTCTTGTACAGCGTGGTGTTTGCCCCCATGGCATCTGCCGCCACCTCGTCCTCCCTGATGGCCACCCAGGCCCTCCCGTAGCGGGAATAGACGAAGTTGCGCACCAGCAGGATCACGAGGACGGTCGTGATGAAAATCCACGTGAAGTCCGCCACCCGGGGGGTGCCGGTCATGCCGGTGGCCCCGCCCGTGGCGGGAATCAGCTTGTTGGAGTTGTCCATGAGCACCTTCACTATGATGCCGAAGCCCAGGGTGGCGATGCCCAGGTAATCGGACCTCAGCCGCAGGATGGGAAGCCCGACCAGGAGGGCAACGAAGCCGGCCACCAGCGCCCCGGCCACCAGCGAGGCGGCGAACCAGGCCAGGTTACCGTGACCGTACAGCTTGCCAATGAGCCCGGCCGTGTAAGCACCCAGTCCGTAGAAGGCGGCGTGTCCCAGGGAGAACTGGCCGCAGAAACCGTAGATGAGGCTCAGGCCGAGAGACGCAACGGCGATGATGAGCGACTGATCGAGGATGAGCCGCCAGTAATCGTTGATCAACCCGGCACCGGTGAGGGCGCGCACCACCACATAGAACGCAGCGGCGGCGGCAGGGAAAACCATGGGATGCTCCAGTATCCGCTTTGACCCCGGCAAACGTATTCTCCCTCCCACCTGCTACACCTTCTCCGGCTGGCGGGAACCCAAAAGTCCCGTGGGCCGCACCAGCAACACCAGGATCAGTATGGAGAATCCCACGGCATCCCGGAACTGGGACGATATGAAGGCGGCAGAAAGCACGTCCACCTGTCCCATGATGAGGGCGCCCAGGAATGCCCCCGGTACTATCCCGATTCCGCCCAGCACTGCTGCCGTGAACGCCTTGAGGCCCGGCATGATCCCCAGAAAGGGCCATATCTGCGGGTAGGCGACCGCGTACAGCACGCCCCCGGCTGCGGCCAGTGCCGACCCGATGGCGAAGGTAGCCGAGATCACGTTGTCCACGTTGATACCCATCAGGCGGGCAGCGTCATGATCCTGGGACACCGCGCGCATGGCCTTGCCGATCTTGGTGTGGAAGAGCATGTACTGCAGCAAAGCCAGCAGTACGACCACAACCACGGCCACGATCACCTGTATGTTGGAGACGTTGGCACCCGCCACCCTGAAACTGGTGACCGCGAAGGGCCGGTCGACCACGCGGTAGTTGGGACCGAATACGAACTTGAGGGAGCAGAAGTACTCCAGGAAAAGGGAAACGCCTATGGCGCTGATCAGAGCGGCGATGCGGGGAGCATAACGCAGGGGCCGGTACGCAGCCCGCTCGATGGTCACTCCCAGCACGGCGCACATCACCATGGAAACCAGGATGGCCAGGGGAAAGGGCAGCCTCCAGCTGGTGTAACCAAACACGCCCAGGAACGCCCCCACCATGAAGACGTCTCCGTGGGCGAAGTTTATCAGCCTGATGATGCCGTAGACCATGGTGTATCCGAGGGCGATGAGGGCGTACACAAAACCCAGCTGGAACCCGTTGAAGATCTGCTCGAGAACAACAGTCACTGGCTTTCAGCCTCCAACCAGAAGATGGCCGGGGAGGAGCGCAGCCGTACTCCTCCCCGGCGCCTCATGCTTACGGCGTCACCGTGGCAATGTACTTCTGCTTACCTCCGCTGACCTGCAGGATGACGGCCGGTTTGATGGGGTCCCCGTTCTCGTCAAAGGAGATCTTGCCGCTTACCGTATCCATCTGGAGCTTCTGCATCGCATCCCGGATCTTGGTGGAATCATCCGGCCCGGCGTTCTCGATCGCCTTCAGGAGCAGCTTGGTAGCGTCGTACGCCAGGGTGGCCAGGGCGTCAGGAGTGGAGCCGTACTTCTTCTGGTACTTGTCCACCCACGCCTTCACTTCGGGCCGCGGGTCTTCGGCGGAGTAGTGGTTGGTGAAGTAACCGCCCTCCATGGTGGCGAAGTCCAGCTCCGACGAGTCCCAACCGTCCCCGCCCATGAAAGTCGCTTTGATACCCTTCTCGCGTGCCTGTTTACCGATCAGGCTGACCTTGTTGTAGTAGTCGGGGAGATACAGAATGTCCGGCTTCTTCTGGGCAATCTTGGTGAGGACGGCCGAGAAGTCCGCGTCGTCCTTCGTGTAGGCTTCCCAGGCCACAATCTTGCCCCCACCGGCTGTGAAAGCGTCCTTGAAGAAGTTGGCCAGCCCGATCACGTAGTCGTTGCCCTGGTCGAAGAGTACGGCGGCAGTTTTGGCCTTGAGGGTGTCCAGCGCGAACTTGGCGCCCACCTTGCCCTGGAACGGGTCGATGAAGCAGGCCCGGAAGACATATGTCTTGCGCCGGCCCAGGTCAACGGTCACCCGCGGGTTGGTGGAAGTGGGGCTGATCTGCACCACCTTGTTGGCCTCGCAGACCTCAGAAACCGGAATGGAGCACTTGGACGCCACGGAACCCACTATGGCCTTCACCTTGTCCTGGGTGCACAGCTTGGTGGCCACGTTCACTGCTTCCGTGGGGTCGTTCCGATCGTCGCCCATCACCGGCTCGATCTTGTACCCAGCCACCTGGTTCCCCGTCTCCTCCAGAGCGAGCAGGAACCCATTCTTGGTGGACTCTCCGAATGTCTTGACGTCTCCGGTCAGCGGGGCAATCATCCCTATCTTGATGATCTTCTCCTGCGGCTGTTGCGCACCGGGTTGCTCGGCGGGCTTCTTGGCACACCCGGAGGTAAGCACCAGTGACGCCACGAGCAGCAACGCCCACACCACCGCCGTTCCGCGCTTCACGCTCTCATCTCTCCCTTCGTGTCCGATTGGCGTTAACGCTTTCCGACCCCCACTCCTCACGCAAGCGACCGCACATCCCCCCTTCGCGGCCTCGCTTCCCGCAAAGGACTGCACATCCCCCCTTCGCGGGTTCGTCTCCGCGTATATTCGCTGCATTGGGCCCTTTTCCTTCTGCCATTTGTACAGAACGGGGCGGCCGTTACCCCCAACCCGCCGCGAGCATATGAGTGGTACGACGCCCTTTCCGGGGGGTAGCGCACCCGGAGGAAGCGGCCATCCTCCATCCCCGACAGGCGCACCCCCCACCGAGGTGAGTCGCACCCCGTGGACCTGGTGTTCCTGGCATTGGCAGTCAGCCTGGACGGAATGTGGGCAGGGCTCGCCCAGGGGCTGCGCAGGCGCCGCATCACTGCCTGGCAGATAGCAGCAGTGGGAGCGGAATCCGCCCTGGGCAGTGCGCTCGCCATGGCGGCCGGAACAGCCCTGGCCGGGTCCCTGGGTGGGGATACCGCCATCTGGCTCGCGGCCGCGGTTTTCCTGGCCGCCGCCTGCTGGCACTTCCGGGAAGCCCTGCGTTACCGGCGGCCCACGACCTCGCCTCGAGGCACCGGTGCCTCCGCCGCCGAAGAAGGTCCCCTGGAATGGAGCCTTCTGATTCTCATAGGCGGCAGTGTGGCGGTCGATGCCTCCCTTACCGCCTGCGCACTGGCCATGGCCGGGTACCGCTCCCCCCTGGTTCCCCCCCTGTTCGGCATGGCTCACGTGGTACTGGTGGGGCTGGGCAATGGGCTGGGTCGCAGGATTGCCGTGCGCGCGGCGGTGTGGCCGGCGGCGATCCCTCTTGCGCCCATCCGCCTGAATGCCCACTGCTCGCCGACAGCCTGGCACGAACAGGGCCGCACCCAACAGGCTGACGCGTGCCCGGCCGAGCCCACGGAAACCCGCACGCTGTTACCCTACCGCCTCCTGCTGGGGCTCGCTCCCGGCGTAATCCTCCTGCTCCTGGGCACCGTGCGGGTAGTCCAGGCTCTCGGGCACTGACTCCGGCCTGACGGCCCGGCCGGCGGCACCCACTCCCACTCCCACCGCCGCCCGCGTGGGCGGGAAGCACTTCAGGAGAGAAAAGACTCGATGCGCTGGACGGCAGCCTGCAGCGCTTCGAGAGAGGTGGCGTAGCTGAGGCGCAGGTAGCCCTCGCCTGCATCGCCGAAGCCGGAACCGGGCACCACCACCACGCGGGCCCGTACCAGGAGTTCCTGGGCCAGTTCGGCCGAAGGACGACCGAGGGCTTTCACACTGGGGAACACGTAGAAGGCCCCCTCCGGCATCAGGCAGGAAATCCCCGGGAGCCGGTTCAGACCCTCCACCAGGAAGCGCCGGCGACGATCGTACTGCTCCCGCATCTCCGCGACGGGACCCTGGTCTCCACCGATGGCAGCCAGGGCGGCGTGCTGGGACACCGAGGCGGGACATGAAGCCAGGCACTCCTGGATGCGGCCCATGGCGGAGATGATCTCGGCGGAGGCGTGCGCGTATCCCAGGCGCCAG
Source organism: Bacillota bacterium (assembly GCA_030019365.1). Classification (NCBI taxonomy): domain Bacteria; kingdom Bacillati; phylum Bacillota; species Bacillota bacterium. The sequence continues at coordinate 58,476 of JASEFA010000007.1, read as the reverse complement.
CCCGTCATGGCGTATGTCTTGGAAACCCCCGAGACGGTGATGACCTGCGGGCGTATCTCCGGGATGCAGGCCAGGGAGAAATGCCGCCGGCCATCGTACAGCAGCTTCTCATAGACCTCATCGGAGATAACGGTGAGACGGTGCCGGTGAGCCACCTCCGCGATCCGGCGCGTCTCCTCTTCTGAGAGCACCGCCCCGGTGGGATTGTGGGGAGAGTTCAGGATGAGGGCGCGGGTGCGGGCGGTGATGTGCGACTCCACGTCCTCCGCCTGCATGTGGAAGGCCATCTCCTCCCGCAGGGGCACGGGAACCGCCACCCCGCCCGCCAGGGCGATTTGGGAACGGTAAACGGGCCACCCGGGGTCCGGGACCAACACCTCGTCCCCGGGGCGCACCACCGCCAGGCACGCCACCCCCAGCGCCCCCACCGCCCCCACGCTCACCAGTACCTCCCGGTCCGGGTCAACCTCCAACCCGTAGTCGGCCCGGAGCCGGGTGGCGATGGCGCCACGCAGTTCCCGGATACCGGAAGTGGGGGTGTAATGGGTGGCCCCCCTCCGGGCGGCGGCAAAGGCCGCCTCCATGTATGGCTCCGGCGTGGTGAAGTCGGGCTCTCCCATCTCCAGGCGGACGGCATCGGGGAAAAGGGCCGCCTGGGCCATCATGGCCCGGATGGGAGAAGCAGGCAAGGAAACCGCACGATCGGACAGGACGGTCAAGGCCGACACCTCCCGGGGATGGCGGGTGCCTTCCGTCCTGCCCGGAACCTACCAACCCGCTCACCAGCAGGATACGCCGGACCACCCCCCTTTTCCTCCGCACCACCTGCCGGGGCGGCAGCAGGAAAACGGGGCCTGTCCCCGAACCTCTGGGCAGAAACGCGCGAGATGGGGTGATGCCCGTGGAGGCACTGCAGTTCGTGGACAGCGTGCCCAGATGGATAGTGAGCAAGGCCCTCGGGGGTGTCTGGAAGGGGGTGTTCTGGAGCCCACTCGCCTGCCTGCAGTACAGGCAGGTGCCCGAGCCCGTCCTGCCCGGGCCCGAATGGGTTAAAGTGAAAACCAGGTATTCGGGGATCTGCGGCAGCGACATGAACCTGGTCCTCCTGCACGACAGCCCGTCCACTTCCCCTTTCGCCAGCTTCCCCTTCACCGTAGGACACGAGAACGTGGGCACTATCGCCGAGCTGGGAGCGGCGGTGGAGGGGTTCCGGGTGGGTGACCGGGTGGTGGTGGATCCCATGCTCCCCTGCGAGGTGCGGGGGATATCCCCCCGCTGCCGGCTCTGCGAGCGGGGAGACCACTCCATCTGCGAGAACTTCACCCGCGGCAACCTCTCCCCGGGAATGCTCACCGGCAGCTGCCGTGACACCGGTGGAGGGTGGAGCCCCTACTTCCTGGCCCACCGCAGCCAGCTCCTTCACGTCCCCGACCACGTCACCGACCAGCAGGCCGTCCTGGTGGATCCCTTCGCCTCTTCGCTGCACGCCCTCATGCGCCACTTCCCCGCCCCCGACCAGACCTGCCTGGTGATCGGAGCCGGCATCATCGGCCTGGGGGTGGTGGCCGGACTGCGGGCCCTGGGACACCCGGGGCGCGTCGTGGTCCTGGCCCGCCACGACTTCCAGGCGGACCTGGCCCGCCACTACGGAGCGGACGAGGTCGTGCGCACCGGGCCGGGATACGTGCCCCGGACGGCGGAGGCGCTGGGCACGCAGGCGCTCAAGACCATGATTGGCAAGCCCGTCCTGGAGAACGGGGCGCACATCGTCTACGAATGCGTGGGCTCCTCGGGCAGCATCGACGACTCCCTCCGCTTCGCGGGCCGGGGGGGGAAGGTGGTGCTGGTTGGCCTGGCCTCGGTGCCCCGTGGGGTCGACTGGAGCTTCATCTGGCTCAAAGAGCTCCATCTGGTGGGGTCCTTCTGCTACAGCACCGAAGAATACCGGGGAGACCGGGTGCGCACCTACCAGGTGGCCCTGGACCTGATGGCCCGGGGGGCGGTGGACATGTCCTCCCTGCTCACCCACCGCTTCCGCCTGCCCGAATACCGCCGGGCTTTCCAAACGCTCACGGACAAGAGAAGCAGCCGCGTGGTCAAGGCCGCCTTCGTCTTCGACTAGCAGCCGCGCATTGGCGCCACCCCCCACCGGCACCCGCAGAGTTGCTGTCCGCGGGCTTGCTGTCCGCGGGCTTGCTGTCCGCGGGCTTGCTGTCAGAGAAATTGAAAGTTGCCAGGATAGGCATGGATGTTGTGATTAGCTGAGGGGCCTGCAAAATAATCTGTCAGGCCTCTCGTTTTGGAAGGAATCCTGTGTGCGCCTGTTTAATCATAACACACAGGATATGGTGGAGGTGGCCGCTGGTGGAGGAACTGAGCCGGGTGCGGCAGGTGATTGACGGGTTGCGGAGGGAACGAGGCTGGTGGGAGGATCGGGTGATGAGGGTCGGGCCGTTTATGGAGGGGTCTTTGGTGGAGCAATACCGGACGTGTGGGAAGGCCGGTTGCAGGTGCAAGCGAGGTGAGAAGCACGGGCCGTACCATTACCTGTCCCAGAAGGTAGATGGGCGGACCCGGATGCGGTACGTGGCCAAGAAGGAGGTGCGGCAGCTGAAGGTGCTTTTGAGGCGGCACAGGGAGTTGCGCCAGGCGAGGCAGCGGATTCGGGAACTGACGGGTGAAATTGAGGAGTTGTTTGACGTGGTTGAGCGTCTGCGGAGGGTGGAATGGGGGGAGGGAGAGTGAATGGGATACGTGGTGTACGGGCGGGACGATGATGGTGTGCGGGCGGCGGTGGCCAGTGGCGAGCGCCACCTAGTGGTGGAGAGTGAGTATGGCAAGAACGAGCATTTAGTGGAGTTTTTGCGGGAGGCGGGCTTCTGGGAGGTTCTGGTTTCGCTGCAGCCGCATCTGAAGAAGCGCAATGGGGAGGACTACCGTCGGCTGAACGGGCTGTTGATTTTGTTCGACCTCATGCACCTTGGCCATCTTGCGCGGGCGGGGCCGGTGCTGCGTGATGGCAAGTTGCTGATGGAGGTTGGGTTCACGGTAGAAGAGGTGAAGGAGGTGGAAGCGGAGGACAGGGGGGTGGTACACGAGGACACGCTGCGCAACCATCTGAAGCGGGTGAGAGTGGAAGAGAGCAGCAGGGTGTTTTACGAGGCGGTAAAGCTCATGCGCGGGAAGAGGTGGATCAGGGGCAAGGTGTATGCGGCGGATGGGTTCACCATTGAGGTGGAGGGCAAAACGTACGAGGGGGTGGGGGAGGCTTGTGATGGGGATGGGCGGCATCTGCGGGGGTACAAGGTGGTGATCTTACTTAATGTGTGCGAGGAGAGGGAGCGGATCGTGGGGGTGGCGATGGGTCCGCTGGGGACAGACGAGAGGGTGCTTCTTTTGCGCATTTTGGATGAGATTTCCCGGCGGGTATGTCCTGTGCGGGAGATGATCGAGCTACTCATTTTGGACCGGGGGTACTGGGGAGCGCGGTTCCTGAGCCGTCTGAAGGAAGAGTACGGTATCGATTATCTGACCCTGGTGCCCTCGAACGTAGACCTGGTGGAGGACGTGCGGGGGCTGGCGCGGTTGGCAGAGCATCGGCCTGAGGAGGTGGAGGTGCGCAAGGGGGGCAAGAGGAGGCCGCGGGTGAAGGTGTTGGAGGTGGCGGGGATACCCGGTGTGGAGTACCGTTCTGGGGGTGGTGCCATCCGGGTGAATGCGGTGCTGGCGCGGGAGGTGGACAAGCGCACTGGCGAGGTGCACGAGTGGGTTTACGTGACCACCCTGCCATTGGGGCGGAGGGCGGGCAGGTGGGTGGAGGAGTATGGGCGGCGGTGGACGGTGGAGAACGAGGGGATCAGGGAGCTGAGTCAGGAGTGGCGGGTGAGGACGCCGGTAGGGCGGAAGCTTTGTGCGATCTGGGCGCAGGTTGTGATGCTGATGGTGCTGTACAACGCGGTGAAGATCTACGAGATGAAGAGGCCGCAAGATGTGGAGCGGTTGCGGGTGGAGATGAGGGTCAGGGGGCGGCAGAGCTATCTTTTGGGGTACACGCTGGCGGTATTCGTGCCCAAGAAGCGGATTTACACGGTGATGAACGCGAGGGCGTATGCTGCCCTGATGGTGAGGGTGAGCAAGGAGCAGGCTTTGGACAGGCTCAGGCAACTGGTAGCCCGGGGCATGTCGCTTGACGAAGCCATCGAGGCGGTGAAGCAGGGCCGCGACTGATGCAGACTTGCGCCGGCGTGGGGGTCCTGGTGGATCATTGTCTTTCTTGAGCCCGCCCCGAGCTGGTCGGGTTCATGGCGTTTCATGGGCGCCGACTTGAACACGGCGGAACCCTTTCCTGAGCGTCAGCCGGGCATTCTCGCGGGCTCGCTATACTGGGATCTGGATCTGGACCCTCTTTCTGGGCGTACTTTCAAGATCTCAGGTTCCCGCAAGACCGTTGACACCCGCTCTCAGGGGGTGATAGAATTTCCGTAATGGAATAGGTGCGTCTGGCTGGCATCCACTGAGGTGGAAGTCCGCCCGGTGCGCTGAGTCTCCCTGCGGGGAGAGCGGGGGACCCAACTTCGGGGGCGAATCCCGACCGGTGGCGGTGAGGTGCCCGGTACCGGTGGGTAGGGCTAGCTCCTTCGGCCCGAGCCCGACAGCTAACCTCGTAAGCGTGGTAAGGGGGGCGCTTGGGCATGCCCAGGGGTCTTCCCTGGGTATGTTGTTCCCCGCCCGGGCGTCGCGAACCGAGAGCGGAGGTGTTGGTGATGACCGTTGGTGCAGCGGATCGCGGACAGCTGAAGGTCGCGGTCCTGGTGGACCGGCCCCTCTCGGGGGCGGGGGTCGAACGCGACCCCCACTCCGTGGTGCAGTCCCGGGTCACCGCTCAGGCCGTGGGCGAGGCCCTCAGGACGCTGGGATACCGTCCCGTGCTGCTGGAGGCGACGGGCAGCCTGCTGAGGCGGCTCAAGGCCCTGGCACCCGACCTGGTGTTCAACCTGGCCACCGGGCTGGGCCAGAAGAAGCAGCAGGCCAACGTGGTGGCCCTGCTGGAGGTGGCCAGCATTCCCTTCACGGGATCTCCCCTGGAGAGCCACGTGCTGGCTCTGCACAAGCCCCTGGCCAAGATGGTCTTCCGCCACTGGGGCATTCCCACCCCCGCCTTCCAGGTGTTTCAGGATGCCAATCAGCCCCTGCACCCGGGATTGCCTTTCCCCCTCATTGTCAAGCCTTCCAGTGAGGGTTCCAGCGTGGGGATAGGCCCGGAAGCAGTGGTGGGGGACGAGCACGCCCTGCGGGCGGCGGTCGCCCGGGTGCTCGGGGAGTATGGGCAGTCGGCTCTGGTAGAGCAGTTCATCCCGGGACGGGAGTTCACGGTGGGAGTATTGGGAAATGACCCGCCGGTAGCGCTGCCGCCGGAAGAGATACTCTTTCCGCCCGCTGAGGTGGAGGTGGCGGGGGAGATTTACGGTTACGTGATGAAGGAGCGCGACCGGGTCGAGCGCCGTTGCCCGGCGCCCCTTGCCCCGGGTCAGCGGGAAGAAATCGAGGAGATGGCCCTGCTTTCCTTCCACGCCCTGGGGTGTCTTGACTATGCCCGGGTAGACATCCGCATGGACCGCGCCGGGGTGCCTTTCGTGCTGGAAGTCAACACCATGCCCGGTCTCCAGCCCGGGTACAGCGAGCTACCCCGGCTGGCGGAGGCGGCGGGGCTGGATTACGTGAGCCTGGTCGATCGTCTGGTTGAGGAAGCCCTGGGTCGGTTTCGGGCGGTAGGTGCGCGGGCGCTGTTCCGCTGCACGGACCGCCTGGCGTGCACGGGCAGGCTGACTCCGGGTGGGGTGACTCCGCTGGCATTGGTGTCCGGGAGCCGGCAGCCGGCGCCGGAGAGCCTGCTGGAGCACCCCGCCTGCGACTGAACGACGGCCGGTCCGGCGACACGTCTTTCGGCCCGGCCTGTCGATTCCCGGGGCAGGAAAACGGCGGGAAGATAGCGAAGGTAACGTCTACTCGGTTATAACAGGTCACTACCAGTGCCCCTGCCTGGGAGGCTGCTCCTTTTGCACCCGGGCAGGGGACCGGGAGGACAATAAGGCCAGGGAGGGAGGAGCATGCGGAAAGGCGTGGAGCGAGCCTGGTACTGGGTGGTGCTGCTGGTGCTGGCGGCGGGCCTGATGCTGCCGGGCTGCGCGAAGAAGGAGGCGACCACCCCCGAGCCGACGGGCAAGACCCTGTCTGTGGTGATCGACAGCGAGGCCAACCGGAAGGACGAGGCGGAGGCCATCGCCGCCAACCTGCGCGAGATCGGCGTGCAGGCTGAGGTGCGGGTGTGGGAATGGAGCGCCATGAAAGAAAAGATCCTGGCCGGTGAGCGTCAGATGTACCTCACCGACTGGGGCAGCGCCTACTTCGACCCATTCGATCTGGCAGTGCCCAAGCTGAAGACGAAGGATCGAGGCAATTACTCCTTCTACAGCAACGCCGAGTTCGATGCCTGCATGGACAAGGCGCTGACCAGCATCGACGAAGCCACCCGCAAGGAGGCCTACTTCAAGGCGCAGGACATTCTGTACAAAGACGTTCCCTGGGTGTTCGGGTACTTCCGGGACGAAGTCGAGGCTGCCTCCGCGAATATCCGGAACTGGCAGCCCAGCATGGATTCCCGCATCAACCTGCATGACGTGTCGCTCAAGGGCGGGGACACCATTGTAGTGGGGATGAAGACCAACAAGATCGTCACCCTCGACCCGGCCATGCACCGGGAGCGGGACACCGAAACGGTGATCCGCAACATCTTCGACGGCCTGGTCACCCGCACCTGGGACGGTAAGGTGGTCCCGGAGATCGCGGAGTCCTGGGCCAACCCGGCTGCCAACATCTACGAGTTCAAGATCCGGAAGGGCATCAAGTTCCACAATGGCGAGACCCTGGATGCCGACGACGTGGTGTTCACCTTCGAGCGTATCCTGCAGGAGGGGGCGGTGGGGGGCCAGTCCTCGCCCCGCAAGGGCCTGCTGGGTCCCCTGGAGAAGGTGGAGAAGGTCGATCCCTACACGGTGCGCTTCACTCTCAAGAACCCCTTCCCCGTCTTCCTGCAGGCTCTGGTCCACTTCCAGATCGTGCCCAAAGATTACATCAAGAAGGTGGGGGACCAGAAGTTCGCCGAGAAGCCGGTGGGCTGCGGTCCCTTCAAGTTCAAGGAAGGCCGGCTGGACGACCAGATCGTGCTGGAGCGCTTTGACGGGTACTACGGCGGCTCGCCCGACCTGCCCCCGGTGGGCCCGGCGCCCGCCAAGCGGGTGATATTCCGCATGATGCCCGATCCCGCCACCCGCATAGCCGCCCTCAAGGCCGGGGAGGTCCACGTCATCCAGATGGTGCCACCCGATATGGCCGCCGACCTGGAGAAAGACCCCAAGGTGCAGGTCAAGAAGGTGCAGGGTACCCGGGTCTATGCGGTAGAGATGAACTACGCCAAGCCTCCCTTTGACGACGTGCGGGTGCGCGAGGCCATGAACTACGCCGTAAACTGGGACGAGATCCTGAAGACCGTGTACGGGGGCGGGGCTACCCGGTTGGCAACGTGTTTCCTGCCCAGCGGGTTCGGGTTCAACCCCGACCTGAAGCCCTATCCGTATGATCCCGGCAAGGCAAAGGAGCTGCTGAAGGAAGCAGGATACACCGTCAAGTAACGGGGGATTGCGGTGCGGGGAGTACGGATACTGGAGCGGGTCCTGGCGGCCATACCCATCACGGTGGGTATCGCCGTGGTGGTCTTCGCCTTCATGCGCTTCATGCCCGGCGACCCGGTGGACATCATGATCGGGGAGGCCGGGGGAGTGTCGCAGGCGGAGATCGAGATGCTGCGGGCGCAGTTTCATCTCGACAAGCCACTGCCGGTGCAGCTTGCCCTCTACCTGGGACGGCTGGCGCGCGGGGACCTGGGTTACTCCATATTTCGCTCCCGCCCGGTGATCGACGTCATCGCGGAGACCATCCCGGCCACGGTGGAGCTGGCCGTATTCTCCCTGCTGTTTGCCCTGGTGGTGGCTCTGCCCATCGGGGTGGTCTCCGCCGTCCGTCAGTATTCCGTGCTGGACCGGGCCAGCATGGCGGGCGCCTTTCTGGGTATCTCCATGCCCGCCTTTTGGCTGGGGATCATCTGTATCATCGTGTTTTCCCTGCATCTGGGATGGTTTCCCACCTCGGGACGCGTCGCGTACGGCCTGCAACCGCACACCATCACGGGGCTGTTCGTGGTGGATGCCCTGCTCACGGCCAATCTCCCCGCCCTGGGGGATGCCCTGCGGCACCTGGTGCTGCCCTCGGTCACCCTGGGGGCCGGCGTGGCGGCAGTGGTGGCCCGGGTGGTGCGGTCGAGCATGCTGGAGGTGCTCCGCACCGACTATGTGCTCCTGGCCCGGGCCAAGGGGGTGGCGGAGCGGGCGGTTATCATTCGCCACGCCCTGCGCAACGCCCTCATCCCCACGGTCACGGTGGTGGGCTTGCAGGTGGGAACCCTGCTGGGCGGCAATATGATCGTGGAGACCATCTTCGGCTGGCCGGGACTGGGCCGGCTGGTGGTGGACGCCATCTTCGCCCGTGACTACCCTCTGGTGCAGGGGTCGGTGATGGTGTATGCCCTTACCTTCGTGCTGGTCAATCTCGCCACGGACGTGCTGTACACTTACCTCAACCCCAGGATCAGCCTGTGAGAGGGGGCGGGGGTCTCGGAAGAGCTACCGGTCGCCGTTGAGCGCCATCGCAGCACCTGGGATTTCGCCCGCCTCCAGGTGGGGATGTCCCTGCGCAATCTGGGGGCTTTCCTGCGTAAGCTGGCCCGTCACCCCAGCGCCGTCGTGGGAGCAGTGGTGATACTGGCCTACGTGGCGGCTGCCGTCCTGGCTCCCTGGGTGGCCCCCCATTCTCCGGAGAGGGTCCGGCTGGCCGAGCGCCTCCGGGCTCCCACCTGGACGGGGGAGTTCCCCCTGGGCACGGATCAGCTGGGGCGGGACATCCTCTCCCGCGTGATATACGGGGCGCGGGTTTCCCTGCTGGTGGGGCTGCTCACCATTCTCATCTCGGTGGTGGTGGGTACCGGGCTGGGGACGGCGGCGGGCTACTTCCGGGGGCCCTTCGACGAGGTGCTTTCCCGCTTCGCCGATCTCCTCCTGGCGTTTCCCTATCTCATATTCGCCATCGGGGCCATGGCGATGATCGGCCCGGGGTTCTGGAACCTGATCTGGGCCTTGAGCTTCAAGGGGTGGGTGGAGTTCTACCGGCTGGCGCGGGCGGAGGTCATGTCCGAGAAGACCAGAGAGTACGTGGAAGCCGCCCGGGCCCTGGGTCGCTCCCATCTGGCCATCATCGTCTCCGAGATCCTTCCCAACATCGTTCACTCCATCCTGGTGCTGGGCACGCTGCGCATGGGTAACATGATCGTCATGGAATCCTCGCTGAGCTTCCTGGGACTGGGCATCCCGCCCCGCATTCCCGCCTGGGGATCCATGGTCAACGACGGGCACCGCTACATGATGACGGCATGGTGGGTATCGACCCTGCCCGGGCTGGCCCTGGTGATCCTGGTGTTGTCCATCAACCTGCTGGGAGAGGCCCTGCGCGATCTCCTGGATCCCCGGCTGAAGGTGGATTGAAGATGGAGACGCTTCCGCACACCGGTGCGCTGGCTGGGCGCACCCGCGAGGTCCCGCCGGAGGAGGTTCCCCTCCTGGACGCGCGGGGCCTGAGCACCGTCTACCCGACGGAAAAGGGGAGGGTGCAGGCGGTGCGCGATGTCTCCCTGCAGCTGGGGCGGGGAGGTATCCTGGGGCTGGTGGGAGAATCCGGCTGCGGAAAGAGTGCCACTTTACTCTCCATCATGCGCCTGGTTCCCCACCCGGGGAAAGTGGTGGCGGGCGAGGTCCGCTTCCAGGGGGAGGACCTGCTCAGGAAGACCCCCGCCCAGATGCGGGGCATCCGGGGCAGGGACATCGCCATGGTGTTCCAGGATCCCATGTCCACCCTCAATCCCGCCTACCGGGTGGGAGACCAGATCGCCGAGTCCCTGCGGGTACACGGGCTGCTGCCCGGATTTCCCGCCAGCCTGCTGGGAAAGCACCGGCGCCGGGAGCGGGAGATGGTACTGGCCCTCATGCGGGAGGTGGGCATACCGTCGCCGGATACCCGTCACCTGGAGTACCCCCACCAGTTCAGCGGTGGTATGCAGCAGCGGGTGCTCATCGCCATCGCCCTGGCCTGCCGGCCGGCCCTGCTTCTGGCCGACGAGCCCACCACGGCCCTGGACGTCACCATCCAGGCCCAGATCCTGGACCTCATGAGACGGATCAACCGGGACCGCGGCACCGCCATCATCCTGGTGACTCACGACCTGGCGGTGGCGGCCGAGTTCTGCCACGAGATAGCGGTGATGTACGCGGGCCAGATCGTGGAGTGGGGCAGCACCGAGGCCGTCCTGGAAGACCCCACGCACCCGTACACCCGCGGCCTGCTGCGCTCCATCCCCAGGTTGACGGAAAGGCGGCGGCTGGTCCCCATCCCGGGCGTGGTGCCCGATCTGGCCCACCTGGCACCGGGCTGTGCCTTCTTCCCCCGCTGCGATGTGCGGCTGGGGGACTGCGAGAGGGAGCCTCCCCCGCTGGCGCCGGTGGGTCGGGGGAGAGTGGCGCGTTGCCTCAGGCACGCTACGGGAGGTGTGGCTGTTGCCGGCTCCTGAAGCAGGGCTCCCGGCCGATGGCCAGGCCCTGATGCGGGCCCGCGGCCTGACCAAGCATTTCCCCCTGCGCAGCACCGTGCTCGCCCGCCTGATGGCGGGAGCTCGCGACCGAACGGTACGGGCTGTCGATGAGGTAGACCTGGAGGTCTTCCCGGGGGAGACACTGGGGTTGGTGGGGGAGTCGGGATGCGGCAAGACCACCCTGGGACGCACCGTGGTGGGCCTGTATCCTCCCACTGCCGGCCAGGTCTGGTTCGCGGGACAGCCCCTGTGGGGCCCGGGCAGCTTGAGTCCGCGCGTACTGCGCCGGGAAGTCCAGATCATCTTCCAGAATCCGTACAGCTCTCTCAACCCGCGCCACACCGTGCGTCAGATCATCGGAGTGGCCCTGGCCCAGCGGGGTGTCCCTCTGGGCGAGCGGGAGGCGGAAACAGTGGTGCTCCTGCGGCGGGTTGGGCTCAACGAGCGCCACATCGATCAGTACCCCCATCAGTTCAGCGGTGGTCAGCGCCAGCGTATCGGGGTGGCGCGAGCCCTGGCCATGCGTCCCAGGTTCGTGGTGGCCGACGAGCCTCTCTCTTCCCTGGACGTTTCCGTGCAGGCCCAGATAGTCAACCTGCTGCAGGAGCTCCAGGCTGACCTGGGCCTGGCCTACCTGTTCATTGCCCACGACCTCAGCGTGGTGTTTCACGTCAGCCACCGGGTGGCGGTGATGTACCTGGGGAAGGTGGTGGAGATTGCCCCTACGGGGGAGCTGTTCGCCCACCCCCTGCATCCTTACACCCAGGCCCTGCTTTCTGCCATCCCCAGCGTGGAGCGCACCTATCGACGGCAGAGGATCATCCTGCAGGGCACTGTTCCCACCCCCATCGATCCGCCCTCCGGGTGCAGGTTTCACACCCGCTGCCCGAGCCGGCAGCCCGGCTGCGAGAACGAGGTGCCGGCGCTGGTGACCGTCGCCGGACAGGATCGCACCGCCCACCGGGTAGCCTGCCATCTCTACTCCAGGGAGGGAACCGGGACGTGAAGCCGCTCATCGGGGTGACGGTCTCGTCCGACTGGGGCGACGAGGACAGCCTGCAGCCTGGTGCGGCCCTGTACTACGTCCGCCAGGAATACGTGCGGGTGGTAGAGGTGGCGGGAGGATGGCCGGTGCTGCTCCCGGTCCTTGATGAGGAGGATGCTTCCGGGCTGATGGCCCACCTGCACGGGCTGCTGGTCACAGGCGGCGGCCCCCTGCCGGCCCGCCTGCTGGAACAGCCCCTGCTTCCGGAGTTGCGGGAGATAAACCCCCGGCGGTACGAATCGGACAGCGCCTACATAAGGGTGGCCCGCGCCCGCGGGCTCCCCATCCTGGGGATATGCCGGGGCATGCAGACCATAAATGAGGTATACGGGGGCAGTACCTACCGCGCCCTGGCCGCGGAGTGCCCGGGTACCCTGGAGCACCAGCAGTGGCCCCAGCCGGGCGAGATCCCCGCCCATGGCGTCCGGGTGGAAGGAGGAACGCTGCTGGAAAGAGCGCTGGGCCAGCCCTCTGCGCGGGAGCCGGTCGAGGGGCAGGAGCCGGGCGGGCGGCCAGAGCCGGGCGGACGGCCAGAGGCGGGCGGACGGCCCGACCTGGCCGTGAACTCGTTTCACCGGCAGGCCGTGCGCCGGGTGGCCCCCGGCTTCCGGGTGGCCGCCCGGGCACCGGATGGGATCATCGAAGCCATCGAGGCGGAGGGTGCCTGGATCGTCGGGCTGCAGTTTCACCCCGAACGCATGCTCGGCCGACCCCCCATGCTGGCTATCTTCCGGGCCCTGGTGGAGGCGGCGGCCGGGAGAAGGGGCGCCATGCCTGGAGCTTAAGGTGGCAAACGTGAGCCGTGAGCTTGTGGCACGGGGCTTGACGGGGCGGCACAGGTTCGATAAGGTGGGAGCCTGAGAGCCCCCTTGAAGGGGACGGAGCTGGTGGTGAGATCGGGTTGTCGGCCTTGCTGGCGAACACGGTGTTGAGGGCGAGTGTGCTCGCCTGGATTGCTGCCCAGGTCCTGAAGTTCCTGCTGGTGCTCCTGCTGCAGCGTCGCGTCGATGTGGCCCGCCTGGTGGGAACGGGGGGCATGCCCAGCTCCCACACGGCGTTCGTCTCCGCCCTGGTCACCGCCACCGGACGCACGGTGGGGTGGGAAAGCCCGCTCTTTGCGGTATCCCTGGTGTTCGCCTCCATCGTGGTGTATGACGCCACAGGCGTGCGGCAGGCGGTGGGCCAGCATGCCGAGGTGCTGAACAAGATTCTGGAGGACCTCTACCGCGGGCGTACCATCCCTCCCGCGCGCTTGCGGGAGCTGCTGGGGCACAGCCCGCTGGAGGCCCTGGCCGGGGTCGCCCTGGGCGTCCTCGCCGCGCTGGCGACAACGTGAGCGCCTCGGCCGGGTGGCCCTGTGTGTGAGAGGGATCACGGGAAGACCTGCGGCCCGGAAGTCAGTGGGCCGCAGTGCTTGCGCAAGAGGCTTGCGGACGGTAGGGACAGGTATGGCACGGGGGTTGCTCGTCAAGGGCCACCGTGCAGTACATGTTTTCTTCCCGCCAGCACCGTTTGGCGCACCCGACCCGGTCGGTGCGCCTCATGCAACTGGGGCACCCGTTGAAGAACCAGCAGGGGTAGAGGCCGAGGATATGGGCCACGCCGGCCAGATTGAGGCCTTCAGCGGTAAGGCTCTGAATGAACCTCAGGCGGCGCAGGTCGTCGTCGGAATACAACCTTTGACCGCTGCGACGGGCGGGCCTCAGGAAACCCCGTCGTTCCCATTCCCGGAGGCTCTCCGGGTGGAGGCCGAGGACGTCCGCTACCACGCTTATCGTGTAGAGGGGTCTGGTGGGATCGACCTGGTCGGGCATGGCTTCCCTTCCTTAAGCCAGAGAAGTATAAGGGATTATTAACATTTCGCAATCATGGTATCCCCACAGTGATGCGATGTCAATGCAAAGGCGTACCATGAAGTTCGCTCTGGTTGTGTGACTGAGCAGACCTTCGCAAAGACCTGGCGGGGCCCCTCGCTCTATCTTAGGGGCAGCATTCTGGACGGGCATGGGAGGATGTTCTACCCGACAGGTGGAACTATATTGAGTGGTGACGGTGTAGCTGGTATGATATGACTGTGCAGGAGATGCCCCCGGCCGACCCGAGCCAGGCCAGGACCGGAGGCCTCGGAGATCGGGGCGGCAGAGAAGGCGGGCAGGGGAGGGAGACCGGTGCAGCTATTGGAGCACGGTTTGGCCAGGGTGCAGCTGGACGAACATGGTTTCCTGGTCGATCCGGACGGATGGGACGAAGCATTGGCCCGGCGAATGGCCAAAGAAGAAGGGATTCCGGAGCTAAGCGAAGATCACTGGAAGGTGCTGTATTACGTCCGTCAGCACGTCGCCATGTTCGGGGCGCCGCCCTGGGTCAAGGACATCTGCCGGGTTACGGGGATGAGTGCGACTGCCCTTGCGGTCCTGTTCCCCCAGCGTCCCGTGCAGACTGCCTGTCGGGTGGCGGGTGTGAAGTGGTTCCCCGAGCTGGGGTACCTGGGGTGCGGCACCGACCCTGCGTAGGCCGGGGGCGGGGATGACTCTGGGTCCTGCCTGATGCAGCCGGAAGCGGGGGGTGCATGATTTGTCTGTTTCCCAGGGGTTTTGCCTGTTGTGTGTGGCAGTCTTCGCGCTGGGCCTGGCGGTGAGGGCGGTACGCTACTCCCGCGCCCCCATGCACCTGCGGTGGGAACTGTACCCCGTTCCCCACGAGGCGGGGAAGCCCTACGGCGGGTCGTACTACGAAGAGCCGGATTGGTGGAGGCGGCCCCGGAAGACATCGTTCTTGGGCGACCTGAAGGTCATGCTTTCTGAGATATTCCTGCATGCGGGGCTCTGGCACCACAACCGCAAGATGTGGATGGTTTCCTATCCCTTTCACCTGGGCATCTACTGCGTGGCCGTCTTCCTGCTCCTGCTGGCGGCGGGTGGGGTGGCGGGAGCGGCCGGACCGTTACCCGGGGGTCCCGCCGCAGCCGCCAGCTCCGGCCTCGCGCCGGCCATCCTGCACTACCTGACCCTCGGTTTCGGCCTGGCCGGCATGCTGCTGGTGATTCTGGGAGGTCTGGGTGTCCTGGCCAGGCGGTTGGCGAACCGGGATTTACGGTCTCTGACCGCACCGGCGGACTACTTCAACGTGGGCTTCATCCTGGCGCTGGCGGTAACCTGGTTTGTCACCTGGCTGTGCGTTGACCCATCCTTTGCCCTGGCCCGGGGCTTCGTGCGGGGAGTTTTCGACTCGGCTCCCGCCACCCCCGTCCCGCCCGCCGTGGCCGGCGAAATGGTGCTGCTCGGGCTGTTCCTGGTCTACCTGCCCTTCACCCACATGAGCCACTTCATCGGCAAGTGGTTCACCTACCATCACGTGCGCTGGGACGACAGTCCCAACCTGGGGCCCGCATACGAGCGAAAGGTTGCCGCCGCCCTGAACCGGCCGGTGGGGTGGTCCGCCCCCCACATATCCAATCCCGGGAAGAAAAAGACGTGGGCTGAACTGGCCCGCGAGGTGGAGTGAACGATGGGGAAAGCCATCACCACGCGCGAACTGGCCGCAGCGGACCGTCAACTGGTCCGCCTCGATCCCGCCGATTTCGTGCCCCTGCCGCCGCCCTATGACGGCGCCGAGGGCCAGCCCCCCCTGCGATCACTGACGGAAAGCCAGAAGCAACGCCTGGACGATTCCCTGGACGGGTTCACCGCCCTGCGGCTGCCCCATCCCCAGAACCGGGAAGAGGAAGAGCAGCTGGTACGCCGGTTCCTCGACGGCGTGAGGAGGCTCCTTTCCGCCGACGACAACTGGACTTTCCTCGGCCCCCTCATGTTGCGCCTGGACTACTGCGCCAAGTGCCAGACCTGTGCCGAGGCCTGTCCCATCTATCTGGCCAGTGGCCGGCAAGAAATTTACCGGCCCACCTTCCGGTCGGAGTTGCTGAGGAGAATTATCAAGAAGTACCTGGCCCCGGGCGGGCGGATCTGGAGTGGGTTTCAGGGCGCCGACATCGACCTCAACTGGCGTACGGTGGCCCGCCTGGGGGAACTGGCATACCGGTGCACCCTGTGCCGGCGGTGCGCGCAGGTTTGCCCCATAGGCATCGGCAACGCCCTCATCACCCGGGAGATCCGCAAGGTGTTCAGCCAGGAGATGGGCCTGGCCCCCGCGGAGCTGCACAGGCTGGGCACCGTGCAGCAACTGAAGACCGGATCGAGCACCGGCATGACTCCGGCGGCCCTCATGGACAGCATCGAGCTGATGCAGGAAGAAGTGGAGGAGAAGACGGGCATGAGGTTCGAGTGGCCCGTCGACAGGGAGGGTGCCGACATCCTCCTCATCCACAACGCCGGCGAGTTCCTGTCCTGGCCCGAAAACCCGGAGGCGTTCGCCATCGTCCTGGAGAAGGCGGGGATAAGCTGGACCCTCTCCAGCGAGCTGGTCGGCTATGACGCCGTAAACTATGGGGTGTGGTACGATGACGTCCAGTTCGCCCGCATCGCCCGCAGGCATGCGGAAGTGGCCAGGAAGCTCAAGGTCAAGAAGATCGTCATCGGCGAGTGCGGCCATGCCCACAAGGCCCTCACCGTGGTAGCCGACCGCATCCTGGGCGGAGAGTTCAACATCCCCCGCGAGAGCTGTCTCACCCTGCTGGACCACTTGGTTTCCAGCGGCCGGCTGCAGCTGGACCCGCGGCGCAACGATTTCCCGGTGACGCTGCACGACCCCTGCAACATCGTGCGGCTGATGGGAATCGTTGAGCCCCAACGGCGCATCCTGCGCAGAATCGCCCCCGGGTTCCGCGAGATGAGCCCGAGCGGTACCCAGAACTACTGCTGCGGGGGCGGCAGCGGCTTTGCCATCATGGACGGTCTCAACTTTCCCGACTGGCGCAGCGGGGTGGCGGGCCGGATGAAGTTCAAACAGATCCTGGAGGCTTTCGCCGGAGAGCTGCATCCTTCCGTACCCAAGTACGTGTGCGCCCCCTGCTCCAACTGCAAGGGTCAGCTGCGGGGCCTGCTCGATTACTTCCACGCCACCCGGAAGTGCGGGATCTATTACGGCGGTCTGGTGGAGCTGATCGTGAATGCCATGGCCGACATCGAGCAGCCCTTCATCACCTTCGACGCCGAACTGATCCCGGCCGTCCCCGCCTGAGGGCGGGGTCTCTGCGGCCGGGGCGGTAGTAGAGTGCGTAGTCTCCGCCAGCGGTGGTATAATGTCGCCACCCGAAAGGTCGGGGGTGGCAACGCGTGGGAAGGGTTGTTCTCAAAACGCCGGCGGCGCGGGAAGAGGGGGAGCGGTCACCGGTCAGCGACGCCGTGGCGGACATCGTACGGCAGGTGAGGGCGGGCGGGGATGAGGCCCTGCGCGAGTTCACCCGTCGTTTCGACGGGGTGGATCGTGCCTCTCCGGTGGTCGGTCAGGAGGAGCGGAGGGCCGCCCGCGCCATCGTGCCCGAGGAGGCCATCCGCGACCTGGAGTTCGCCGCAGCCCGTATTCGGGAGTTCGCCCGTCTGCAATTGGGTGCCATTTCCGAGGTAGAGGAGGAAATGCTGCCGGGTGTGGTGGTGGGACACCGCCTGCTGCCCCTGCAGTCGGTGGGGGTGTATGTCCCCGGGGGCCGGTACCCGTTACCGTCCACTGCACTGATGGGGATCATTCCCGCCCGCGAGGCCGGGGTGGAGCGGGTGGCCGCCTGTTCCCCGCCGGAAGGGAGCGGGGGCGTCAACCCCTATGCCCTGGTGGCCATGGAGATCGCGGGGGCGGACGAGATCTACTGCATGGGTGGGGCCCAGGCGGTAGCGGCGTTCGCTTACGGGACGGAAACCGTTCACACCGTGGACATGGTGGTGGGACCCGGGAACCGGTATGTAACCGAGGCCAAGCGCCAGGTCTTCGGCCGGGTGGCCATCGACTTCCTGGCCGGCCCCAGCGAGGTGCTGGTGATCGCCGATCACACCGCTGACCCCACTCTCGTCGCCGCCGACCTTCTGGCCCAGTGCGAGCACGACCCCCGGGCCCGGGCCGCGCTGGTCACCACTTCCCGGACCCTGGCCCGGCAGGTAATGGAGGAACTGGACCGCCAGCTTGCCGCTCTTCCCACGTCCCAGGTGGCCAAAGAAGCGTGGGAGACGGGGGGCGCGGTGTGCCTGGTTTCTGACCTGGAGGAGGCGGCAGAGGTGGCCAATGAGGTGGCGCCCGAGCACCTGGAGCTGCACGTTTCCGGCGCGGAGAGCCTCGTCCCCCGGTTGCGGAACTACGGTTCCCTCTTCCTCGGGGACCTGGCGGCAGAAGTGTTCGGCGACTACGCCGCGGGTCCCAACCACATCCTGCCCACCGCAGGCACCGCCCGCTTCACGGGCGGGCTGTGGGCGGGCGCCTTCCTGAAGGTGGTAAGCTACCAGCGCCTGTCCTCCGAGGGTGCAAAGCTCCTGGCCCCCGTGGCCTCCCGCCTGGCTGCCCTGGAAGGACTGGCCGCCCACGCTGCCGCCGCCCGCCTCCGCATCAGGTAGACCGGCTGGCAGGGGGTGCAGCGCGAGAACTGCGGCATTGTCTCCCGAGAGCGAGAGGTCGATCATGACGATCCTTCCTACCGAAGTGAGAGCAGGACCCACTGCCATAGCATCATCTCCCGCGCCACCCATGCCATCATCGGGTATCCGGTCTCCGGCAGGTGAACGCCCGATTTGGCGCTGCATTTCTTCATCGTGCGAGGCAATTCCTCCCGGGCCCCGTCACCACTGTGCTGCCGTTCCGGATGCGGGGAGAGCGGCTGCAATGCACAGGGAGATCGCAGCTCGCGCGCGAATGGGAAGAGAGTCACTCATGACGGCCTGCCGTCGCCACCGCCGATGAAAACGGGGGTTGATGGTACAATCGGTGCAAAGCTGCCGGTGTGGGAGGTCGGTTGCTCACTGGTGCCGTGAGCCCGGAAGAGAGTCTGACCCGAGCGTCCCCTGGGAGGCACCGACTGTGTCCGTGAGCACGCGGGGGAGAATCCAAGAGTTCCGGGGCGCTCCGCCGGCTCAAGGGGGCGTTAGAGATGGAAGTGATGCACGAACGGTGCGCAGGCCTGGACGTCCACAAGAAGGTCATCACCGCGTGCCTTATTGTACCGGGCCCGGACGGCAAGCCGAAGAAGGAAACGCGGACCTTCGGGACGATGACCAGGGACATCCTCATGCTTTCGGACTGGCTCTCCCGGGCCGGGTGCACTCACGTGGCCATGGAGAGCACGGGGGTCTATTGGAAACCCGTGTACAACATCCTGGAGGCGAACTTTGAGGTAGTTTTGGCGAACGCGGCGCACATAAAGAACGTCCCCGGCAGGAAGACCGACATCTCCGATGCGGAGTGGATTGCCGATCTGCTCCGCCACGGGCTGATCAGGGGAAGCTTCATTCCCCCCGAGCCCATCCGGGAACTGAGGGATCTGACCAGGTACCGGACCAGCCTGACCCGCCAGAAGGCTTCCGAGGTGAACAGGCTCCAGAAGATCCTGGAGGACGCCAACATAAAGCTCGCGTCCGTGGCTACTGATGTCACCGGGGTCTCTGCGCGGGCGATCCTGCACGAGCTTCTGCGGGGAGAGATGGACGCCGAGTCCATGGCACAATTGGCACGGGGCAGGATGAGGAAGAAGATCCCCGATCTGCAAAGGGCCCTGGAGGGCTTCCTGAAGCCGCATCACCGGCTCATAATCTCCCAGATCCTTGCTCATATCGACTACCTCGACGAGGCCATTGCGGAGCTTGACCGGGAAATCGAGGAGAGGATGCGCCCTTTTGAGGCTGACGCGCGCAGGCTCGATGGCGTGCCTGGCCTGGACGTGAAAGCTATCCAGGGCATAATTGCGGAGATCGGTGTGGACATGACTGTCTTCCCTTCGGACCGGCACATCGCCTCCTGGGCGGGGGTGTGCCCGGGGAACAACGAATCCGCCGGCAAGCGGAAATCCGGGAAGACCACCAAGGGGAACCCATGGCTCAAATCTTTGCTCGTGCAAGCCGCCCACGCTGCCGGCAGGTCCAAGGGTAACTACCTCTCTTCGTTGTACCACCGGCTCGCCGCCAGAAAAGGCAAGAAGAGGGCAGCCGTTGCGGTAGCGCACGCCATTCTCACCATTGTCTACCATATCCTCAGGGACAAGACGGTGTACCGGGACCTTGGCGCGGACTACTTTGACAGGCTGGACCGGGAGGCGGTGGCCAGGCGCCTGACCAAGAGGCTTGAAGCGCTCGGCTACAAAGTTGACCTCCAGGATCTGGAGTGCGCGGCGTAGCGGCGTTTTCGGGGGAGGAGGTGGGCTTTGCCGATGAGGATCGGGGTTGTGTCGGATACCCACGTGCCTGATCACCAGAGGGCGATTCCCGAGGCCATCCTGCGGGGGCTTCGCGGGGTGGACCTGATCATCCACGCCGGGGATCTCACTACCCTGGCCGTGCTGGATGTTCTGGGTCAGATTGCCCCGGTCCATGCGGTTTCCGGGAACATGGATGCGCCCGAGGTTCGCAACAGGCTCGAGAAGACCAGGATCATGCAGGTGGCGGGAAAGACCATCGGGGTGATGCATGGACAGGGGCCTCCCGGAGATACGGAGGCCCTTGCCCGACAGAACTTCCCCGAGGCAGACGTGGTCGTTTTCGGCCACACCCACCGTCCTTTTCTCGAACGCCGCGGCAGGACCCTCATCTTCAACCCGGGTCCTGCCGCGCGCACTCTGTGGGGCAAGGCATCTTACGGGATTCTGCACATCGAGGACGACCCGGGGGCGCCCGTCAAGGCCGAGATTCGCCCCATTTGACGGGCAGCCCGCCGCCGATGTAGCAGTCCAAGAGATCTCATGGTGGGCGGCGCAGGACTCGAACCTACGACCTCTTGAATGTGAGTCAAGCGCTCTGCCACTGAGCTAGCCGCCCACCCAAACCTGGTGGCCCCAAGGGGAGTCGAACCCCTGCTGCCGGCTTGAAAGGCCGGTGTCTTAACCGTTAGACCATGGGGCCTTGCGACACAGCCTCCATTATAAGCCGGTCGATTTCGGTTTTCAACTGGTGGGCCCGGAGGGGCACGATCCCCCAACCACCCGCTTATGAGGCGGATGCTCTGCCAATTGAGCTACGGGCCCACCTCACTACCATCATTATACCGTGTTTGTGGGCGAGCGCAACCCTGGCCTGCGAGTCGCCGTCGCGTCAGGCAGCGGGGCGACGGCCGGTGGTCGCTCGTGCTATGCCGCTTCGTCGACGATGCTCACAAGTATGGCGTCGACCTCGCGGGCGACGGTGTCGAGTCCTGCTCCCGGGAAGAACTGGGCCAGCACGGTTGGCCGCAGGGCAGTTATCCATGTGGTGCCGTCGCGCACGAAGACGTTGATCTTACACGGCATCATGAGGGAGATCATGACGTCCTTGCTGAGCACGGCGTGGGCGTGGGGCGCATCGCAAACCTCAATGATCTTCAAGGGTTTGATCTGGTAGCCCTTGCTGGCGAGGGTGGCCTGCACGTCGTGGACGTGCTGGACCCGCATGCCTTTCTCGGCCACCTTCCGCTCGACGACAGCCACAGCATCGTCGAACGCCTTCGGGGTACAGACGGTGTAAGCGAAGGGGTATCCCACCCGTGCGCCTCCCTGAAGTGAGATTGCCCGGACACGGCCCGGCAGTTACCTGAGCAGCCCGTCGACCAGTATGCGCTTCCAGGGGCCAATGCCCCACAGTGAGATCTTGACTCCGTCGCGCGCAACGCGGGCATCTTTGGCCAGATAGACCTTCAGACCGTCGACCTGGAACTCCTGATACTTGTGGACATCCTGGGGGGCACCTGCATACACGGCAGGCTCATATGACACGCCCCCTCAGCCGGCGCACATCTCCATGAGGACGGTGACGGCGTCGGTGCGTGATTTGAGGAAGCTCATCGCGTCCGGGGTTATATCAACCCGCACTTCCGTACCTCCTTGTATCGTTTCCTCCAGTATAGTGATCTGTCGGTTGCCTTGTCAATTGCGCAAATGCGAATCCGCCTCAGGACGTCGGGTGCCGGCCCGCACCGGTGGGGGGTGCAGGGCCGACAAGGGCGAGCAGGGGGAGGCGAGGCAGAATCCATCGCAGGAGGTCGGCGTAGGCGGCGCGACCGGCCAGTATGTCCAGAGTCCGCCGGAAGGGTTCGTCGTGGCAGAAGTAGATGGCAAGCAGAGCCCGCGGGAAGCGGTGGAGCAGGGTGAACATGAGCCTGGCAAGGGCCAGGTGGGTTCCGAAAGCCGTGCGCAGAGAGCGAGAATAGGCGGCTAGAGCGGCAGCCGTGGGTGGCATGCCCTGCTCCAGGCAGGCGGCAAGCGCCTGACCGGCCAGCCGCCCCGAGCTCAGGGCATAGCGGATGCCTTCCCCGCTGAAGGGATCGGCCAGACCGGCCGCGTCGCCCGCCAGGAGCCAGCCGTCACCCGCCACCTTCAGGGCCACGCCTCCCACTGGGACGAGGGCGGTACGGACCGGGGAACAGAAGCGGAGGCGGTTCAGCCGGGCGAACTCGGTGAAGGCGTGCCTCAGCCCGCCTGCCGCGGGCAGGTGTGCGCCCAGTCCAGCGTATATGGAGTTGCGCTTGGGGAACAGCCAGCCGTAACCCATGGGGACGAAGGCGTAGTGGACCTCTATGCCTTCCTGCCGGTAGGGGTCGTCAGCGTGCCCGTCCCATTCGGCCTCGGCAGTGTAGCAGAGAGCCAGGGCCCCGGGACGCCAGCGCCCCCGGAGAGCCCGGGAGACCCTGCCCGCCACGCCGTCTGCTACGATGGTTGCTACGCAGGAAGACGTTTGGGCTGGCCTCCGCACTTCCATTCGCCCCGTTGCCCCGTTCTCGCGTTGCGGAGGGGACGGGTCGGTGGTGCGCAGCTGTATCTGGGTATGACCGGCCCGGGCATCGATCCATTCGGCCTCCAGGCCGTCACGCACCTCTGCTCCGGCGGCTATGGCACGCTCGACGAGACACTGATCGAAAATGGTCCGCCGCACGGAGGCCAGGAACGGATGGGGATAGTCCAATTCCCTCTTCCACCCCCGGTGGACGGTGCGCAGAAGACGGCAGCGGACCTCGGCCACCCGGGCGGGCAGGCACTCGCCCAGCAGGTTCTCGGCGGCCAGGGAAACCCCTCCTCCGCAGGGCTTTTCCCGGGGGAAGCGGTTCCGGTCCACGAGCAGGGTGCGCATGCCGCGGGAGGCACACTCGTACGCGGCCTGGGACCCGGCCGGTCCGCCCCCGATCACGATCACGTCCCACTTTTCCATTCGTCGAAGCTCCCCGAAGTTGTTCCCGCCTTCGGGTCCCTGGCGACCGGTTGCCAGGAGTTCGGGGGTATAATCCCGCGGCGGCGCAGCCTCAGGCAGAGACGCCACAGGCCTGCCGCCGGAGGCCCCGCGGCCCGCAGGAGGTTGGTGGCGAATCCCTCGAGCTCCTGCGCTCCGAGCTTGGGATCGGAGAGGTACATGGCCAGCAGCCCTTTCACCACGAGGCGGTGGAACCAGGCGTCCGGAAGGGTGCCGGCCTTCTCCAGGGCCCGGCGGACGAAGTGGATCAGCCGGGCGCGGGCTGAGTCGCGGCTACCGTAAGGGAGAACGAAGTTGAGGTCGCCGCTGGCCCGGTCCTCGTCCATGTCGATGAGGTAATCGAGCAGGATGTGCAGGCCGCAGATGTGGGGAAAGTAAGCCTGCACTACCGCCCCGGCGCGGTCGCGGGTGAGCCGCGGCTGGGCTGCCAGGCGGAACAGGGCGAAAATCCCCAGGGTGGACCCACAGGCGGCCGCAAACTCGTGGCAGGACAGGTCCCGGGCGGCCTGCCCCACCGGGTCCTTTTCCCCTTGCTGCCGGGCCTGCCACCTCACCAGGGCGGACTCGCGCTGGCCCGGGGGCAGGTGTTTGTATGATTGCAGGTCGCAGTAGAGGTTCACCAGCCGGCTCACTTCGGGGTGGATCACCGGGTGGGATGGCAGGGCGGTGAGGGCGCGATGGCAATCGGCCACCAGAGTGGAGAGAAGCCGATCCTGTGCCAGCCACGGAGGGTGCGAACCGGACGGGCCGGGCGCCACCGCCGCCCGCATGGCGCCGTGCAACATGCGGAAGCGTGATTCCTCCGGCGGATGCCGGCGGTCGCACAGGTTGTCGAGATAGTCGGACATGGTCTGCAGGGCCACGATGGCATCGAGCAGCGCCTGCCGTGCTGGGCTCAGGCAGGCGAAGGCGGCCCCGCCCTGGCAGTGGAATCGCTTGGTCAGGATGCTCAGGCGGGCCTGGATGCCGTCCTGACGCCGGATGCCCCGGTCGCCCGCCAGCTCCAGATAGCGTGCCAGTCGTCTGTCCACCGCCGGGAAGGCCCGATACATCAGATCAGATACCAGAAGCCAGTGGCGCAACGATGTTTCCCCCATCCGGGCCCCGGATAGTCTCCCCCGGTGTTCGCCAACCTAGGCGGGGAGGGACGGCCGATCACGCCCGACTTCGAGGCAGCCATGCGGGAGGCCTTGCGGAGCTCCAGCCCGGCGGTGGCAGCGGCGGTGGGACACCTCATGGGTGCCTCCGGCAAGAGGCTGCGTCCCCTGCTCGTCCATCTTGCTGCTTCGTTCGGTGATGCGCCGCCCACCGCGGTGAGGGACGTGGCCGTGGCGGCCGAGTTGATCCACCTGGCGTCCCTGGTGCACGACGACATCCTGGACGGGGCAGCCCACAGGCGGGGTCAGGCCGCCCTCCACGTGCTGCACGGGGAGGGGGCCGCTACCCTGGTGGGTGATTTCCTGTTCTCCCGCGCCTTCGGCCTGCTCGCCCGCCACGCTCATTTCGGGGTGGTGGCCACCCTCACGGCAGCCATTGCCCGGATGTGCGAGGGGGAACTGGACCAGCGCGCCCGTCGCGGCGATCTGGCCGTAACCGCCGGCGAGTACCTGGAGCGGGCGGCGAACAAGACCGGGGCCCTGATGGCCGCCTGTGCGAGGGCGGGAGCGCAGGTAGCCGGGCTGCCGGAGCCCTGGCAGGACTGCCTCCACCGCTACGGGCTCTACCTGGGCTGCGCCTTTCAGGTAATAGATGACGTGCTCGACTTCACCGCCGAGACGGCGACCATGGGAAAGCCGGTGCGCCTGGACCTGCGGCGCGGGGTCATCACCCTGCCCGTGATCTGTGCCCTGGATCACCCTGCGTGCGGGCCTGGGCTGCGCCGCTTACTCGCCAGCCTCAACGGCGAAGGTGATGACCGGGTGGCCGAAGCCTGCCGCCTGGTGGCGATGTCGGGCGGCCTGGACCGCGCCGCCGACGCCGCCACGGGGTTGCTGCGCAATGCGCGCTCCCACCTGGACGGCCTTCCCTCGGGGGCGGCACGGGCGGCCTTGGAGCATCTCGCTGTGCAACTGGCAGCAAGGCTGCCCACCTCGGAGGTCCGGGGTGGCATGCCGACAGCGGTCCGATCTTGAGAGGCTTGCCCTTCGTAGCGCGTCGAGGAGGCTGGCGGCGGAGCCATTGGGCTTCGCTGTGCGAACTGGTGTGGACGCAGACTGCTACGTTGTGCGCTGTGTGTCTATGCGGGGGCGTTTCGTCAGCGGGGCTCAAAGGGCAGATCTGGTGCTTTGTCGAATACTGCATAAGCCAAACCCACCTCGGCCGGCGGAAGGTGACAGTTGGTGGATTGGGAGAGAGTCCTCATCGAGTACCGGTGGCCGTTGATCAGCGCGTCTCCCCCGAACATTGTCACCATCATTTCTGGCGGGAAGCACAAAAACACCTCAACCCAAAATGTCTTTTACTACGTATTTCCGGTTTCGCGGAGAAGGAATGGCGTCATTGCTAGGTTTTTGGCCTGCCCGGGGGCCGAAAACGGCCTTCCGCTGTTCAAATTGGGTTCAAGTTTGGCTAAGAAGGCACGAGACCTGCGTTGGAACTAGAGGCGGGGCTGGCGGCCGCCCCGGGCAGAGGGCGGAGCCCAATGTCGAAGTTGGCCGGGGGGACCCGGATCGCCGTAGCGGTCTGCCGGGAAGCCCCGGCTTCGGGCTCGCGGTCGGTCAGCCTCGAACACTGTTGGGATCGTCCGACTCCTCGCGCAAGGTCTGGCGGCTGCGCATGTAAAGGTCGAAGAGCAGATCCTTGAGGGCGTTCCCAAAGGCAGCGTCGTCGGTGATGCGCTTATAGAGTTCGAAGTTGGAGTCGACGATTGCCTGGATCGCATCTTCCACTTTCTGGTCAAAGGTGAGACGTGCGTTCTCCCGGGTATTGACTCGGGCGCTCAGGTCCAGGGCGACATCCTGATCGAGCCTGGCCATCATCTGGTCCAATGTGACGCGATGCTCGGGTCCCAGATTGAGGCCGAACCGTTCGTTGAGCTCAGCGATGATCAGGGAGAGGGGCTCCGGTTCCTCCTCTCCCGGCACATGACGCTCCCTGCTCTTCTGCGGTTCCAACTGACCCGCATGACGCTGCAAAGTGATCGAGCCGTTCGAGGTCTGTTGGATCCGGAAGGACTCGATGTCGATATTCTGCTGTATTTCACGGGGAAGGTTGTCCCGCTCTGGGGGTAGGACCCTGGCCAGGTGGCGGGCGAACTGGTAGAGCCTCTCCAGGTCGAGGTCGGCGAAGGTCAGCACCTGGGAGAGGAATGCGTAGAGGCGTACGTAGTCATTGAGTTGGCCGCGGAAACCGGTGCGCTCTTCCCTGGTCAACTCCCGGAAGCGAGCGCGAGGAGGTTCGAGCGCGGCGTAGACCCGGTCCTGGGTTGCCTTGGGGTCGAAATAGACTCGCGCGAAATCGCGGATGTCCGCATCCCCGAACACCCCGAAGTCACGGAGGCGGGCTTCGATCTCGTAGAGGAGGTTGGGGTCGGTCTTCTCACAGAGCAAGGTGGTCTCGTAGTATGGCTCAAAGGCTTTCTGGATCTCCTCGCCCTCGTTGGCGAAGTCTAGCACCAGGGTTTCGGATTTGCCCGGATGGGTCCGGTTGAGACGGGATAGGGTCTGAACTGCATTCACCCCTCCCAGCTTCTTGTCCACGTACATGGTGTGGAGGAGGGGCTGGTCGAAGCCGGTCTGGAACTTGTTGGCGACGATCAAGAAGCGATACTCCGGGCGCTCAAATACCCTGGCGGTCTGCGTTTCCGGCAGGCCGTTCATATTGGGTTCTGTGTAGTCCATGCCCCCGTCGTGGACGGTTCCGGAGAAGGCCACCAGGGTCTTCCACGGATAGCCCTTCTCTCGCAGGTACGCATCGAGGGCGAGCTTGTACCGCACAGCGTGAAGCCGTGAGCGGGCTACAATCATGGCCTTGGCCTTGCCGTCGATGGCGTGTTGCACCCGGGCAGCGAAGTGCTCCGCCATGATGCCGACCTTTTCCCGGATGGCATGGGGGTGGAGGTCGACGAACGATTTCAGGAGATACTCCGCCTTCCGCCTGTCGTAGTGCGGGTCGTCAGCGGTCCTCTTGAGGAGCCGCCAGTAAGCCTTGTACGTGGTGTAATTGCGCAGGACGTCCAGGATGAAGCCCTCCTCGATGGCCTGACGCATGCTGTACAGGCTGAATGCCTCGACCTTCCCATCGGCCCGTTGCGTGCCAAACAGTTCGAGGGTCGCGGCCTTCGGGGTGGCTGTGAACGCGAACCAGCTCACGTTGGGCAGCCGACCTCGCGTCCTAATCTCGGCCAGGACACGGTCCTCGAGTTCCTCTTCGGGCGTCTTTGCTTCCGCCTCGTCGGCCTCCGCCTCCTCCAGGCTGCCCGACAAGAGAACCGTCTTTAGGCTCTTCGAGCTCTCGCCCGCCTGCGAAGAGTGGGCCTCGTCCACGATGACGGCGAAACGCTTGCCCGGCAACTCCCTGATCTGGTTTACGATGACAGGGAACTTCTGCAGGGTGGTGACGATGATGGTCTTGCCGGACTCCAGGGCTTCTTTGAGCTGGCGCGACGTGGTGTCGATGTTCTCCACCACGCCTAGAGTCTGCTCGAACTGCCGCACGGTCCTCTGCAACTGCCGGTCGAGCACCCGGCGGTCGGTGACCACGACGATGGAGTCGAACACACGCCTGCCAGAGGCGCCATGGAGGACCGAGAGCTGGTGGGCCAGCCAGGCGATGGTGAAGCTCTTGCCGCTCCCTGCCGAGTGCTGGATGAGATAGTGATGGCCCGGGCCGTGGCTCTGAGCGTGGGCGACCAGCCGACGCACGGCGTCGAGTTGGTGGTAGCGAGGGAAGATGATGTACTTGCGCCCGTTCTTGCGGCCCCGCTCGTCCTCCTCCTCGACCTCATGGATGAAGTTGCGGATGAGGTCCAGCACGCTGTCACGCGACCAGATCCGGGTCCACAGGTACTGGGTGGGGTATCCTTGCTGCGTGGGTGGCACCGGGGGGTTTCCGGCCCCCCCAAAGCGGCCCTGGTTCAGGGGGAGAAAGCGGGTTCTGGCACCGTCCAACTGGGTCGTCACATAGACCAGATCCGGGTCCACGGCGAAGTGGACGAGGCAGCGCCCATACGAGAGCAGGGGTTCGCGCGGGTCGCGATCTCTCCTGTACTGCGCAATGGCCTCGTGCACCGTCTGGCCCGTGAGGGGATTCTTCAGTTCCGCCGTGAAGATGGGCATGCCGTTGAGAAAGAGGACGAGGTCCAGGCTGTGCCTGTCCTCGGGGTCCTCCCTGTAGCGCAACTGGCGCACCACAGAGAAGATGTTGGCCTCATAGAGGCGCTGGAGATCCGGGTTCAACCCGCTGGGCGGGCGGAAGTAAGCGAGCCTCAACGCACAGCCCGAGTCCTTGATGCCGTTGCGCAGCACGTCCAGTGTGCCCCGCCGGGCGATCTCGGCGGACAGGCGGCTCAGGAAGCGCCGCCTCACGTCACTCCCGTGATACTGCTTGAGCCGCTCCCAGGTCTTGGGCTGCGCGGCAAGGACGAAATCGACGACGTCACGGGGAATTAGGCACAGAGTCGGATCATACTCGTCGGGTGTCCGTCGCTGGTACCCCCCGGGGGCGAAATCCCCATATGGCAGGGAAATGCCGCGCACCAGAGTACCCGTTCCGGGTTTAGGTTCCGGCTGGCCCCACAGCAACGTCCGCTCGATTGCTTCCTCAAAGCTGCGCTCCGAGATGTCAGGGCCAGGGCTCATATGACCTCCACCTCCTCATGCACGTCGATCTTCCCCGTCACCGCCGCCCAGATGAGCGCGGTCCGGTACTCATGGAGGCGGTCAATACCCTCGCGGATTCTTCCAGTCAACTGGTCGATCTTCGCAGTCTGCAACTTCACCCAACCCACGATAGCCTCTTGCTCCGACAGCGGCGGCAGGGGGATAGGGAAGTTCCGAAGCGTCTTGGTGTTGGTCGAGGCGAGGTTGGTCGACTGCTTGGACTCGGCGGTGAAATAGGCGCGGCCATAGTGGCTGCTCATGACCAGGGCCAGAAGATGAGAATTGAGTCGGTCCGGCTGGGGTCGGACAACAAAGATGTGGTTCTGGTGAAGGCACCCAGCTATCTGGCCTTCCCACACGTATCCGCGCCCCAGCTTGTCGAAGTCACCGCCCTCGGTCATCAAGACGTCCCCCGCCTGAAGCTCGTAGTGGTGCACGTCCTGGACGGGGACCTCGATCTCGGTGATCTCCGCAAGATCGAGGTAGCCGTCCTGCACATTCGCCACTCTCAGGTAGGGCCGTGTGGTCAGTTGCTGCCCCTCGTACGTCTTGCCCAAGGTGAGGCCCGTCTGCAACGCACTCAGTTCTTTGAGCCTCCTGGTTTCCCAATGGGCCGGGATCTCTCCCAGCCAATTAACCCCGGAATCTTTAAGCGGAACGCCGGAATCGAGTCCTCTGGTGACAGCACGCGTGATGAGTGCGGCACGCTTCTCGCTCAATAACTCGATCAGCCGTTTCTTGCATGCCACTAGCCGGTCAATCCTTGCTGTCTCGCGGTCAAGGAACAGAGCAATGGCGCGTTGCTCGGCGAGCGAGGGTCTGGCGAAGCGGAAGTCTCTCACAACGTGGGGAGGAACACGCTTCTGGCCTCCGGCGCCGTACATCTCCGATTCGCCGATCTTCCGAAACGGATGACTGATGGTCAGGTAGAATAGGAAACGCGAAACGAGCCCCGGCCGGGCGCGCAACACATAAAGCTCAGTTGTTCCGAAGCCGGTGCGGTTGGCCAGCCCTTCCGCCAGTGCACCCTTGCCGTTCTCGAAGCACGGTGTGATCTTGGCCACGAGTACATCGTTTTCGGCAAAGTAGGTGTAGCCGGTGAGGACTTCATCCAGCCTCTTCTCTGCATCCAGACGGAGCCCGCCAAATTCTCCCAGTGCCTCCATCGGAACAAAGGACACGACCATTTCCGGCGAATGGCGCTCGGCGCGGGGCGAGGGGTTGAGTTCTACGAAGAAACGCAACCGACTTACCTGCCAATTCGTCGGAGTCGATCCGAGCCACTTTACGCCTGAGTCCCTGTAGGCCGGATACAGTCTGAACGGAGGCGCGGAATGCCTGATACCAGAACGCGACTGAGTGTCCATGGCGATTGTCGTAGTCATCGGGGCTGGGCTTGTCGTATGACCTAACCCCAGGTCCACTTGGACCGTCTGTGTACGGGGGACCTGCTTCACCGCCCCACCTCGTTCCGGTTGGTCAGGTCGGCCAGCAAACGGATGACGTCGCCTTCGATTGCTTGGATGTCGGCTTCGATATCCTCAAGTGGGCGGGGCGGGGTGTACTTGAAGAAATAGCGCTTGAAGTTGATCTCGTAGCCCACCTTGCCGACCTGGCCGTCCTTGTGGTCGCGAATGGCGGTGTTGATCCAGGCATCGGGGACGTAGGGTTTGACTTCTCGCTCGAAGTAGGCCTCGATGTTTTCGGAGAGCGGGACGTTTTCGGTGTCGCGGAGTTCGGGGTCTGGTTCGGGGTTGCCGTTATCATCGCGGCAGACCGAGGCCGTTTCGTCACGTTCCGAAAGGGCAGAGAGCACGGCCTTGCGCAGGGGGACCGTAAGCTTGGTTCCCTCGCGCCCCTCAGCCTTTTTCAGCTCGGCCACGAAAGCATCACGGTCCTTGAACAGGGTACGGGGAAGAGTGGAAAGCACGCGCTTGATATCCACCTGTAACTGACGCCCCTCCTGCTCTTCTCGGGCCCTTTCCTCGGGGCTCTTCTTCTTGCTCCGGGCAAGGTTTTGGAAGGCGGGTTCGTCGTCGAGGCGGGCGATTCGCTCGGGGGTGGCCTGGAAGTTCAGGCGCAGTGGGCGTTCTATGGTGATCTTGCGGTATCCAAAGTGGGTGGCGGGGAAGATCCTGACCAGTTCCCCTTCTTCGAAGGCGCCGTGCAGGGCAAGGATTTCGGCTGCCTTGTCTGGAGGGATTTCGCGGCGCTTTTCACCCAGGCTTCTGCGCATCGGTACCCAAAATGAAGTGGCATCGATGAGTTGTACTAGCCCTTTGCGCTCTGGGGCTTTGCGGTTCGTGAGCACCCAAACGTAGGTCGCAATGCCGGTATTGTAAAAGAGTTGCTCGGGCAAAGCGATCAGCGCCTCCAGCCAGTCGTTCTCCAGAATCCAGCGGCGGATCTCGCTCTCGCCGCTGCCTGCGTCGCTGGAGAAGAGGGGGGACCCGTTCATGATAATGGCCACGCGGGAGCCGCCCTCGTCCACTGGCTTCATGTGGGCCAGCATGTGCTGCAGGAAGAGCAGTTGTCCGTCATTGATGCGGGGCAGACCTGCCCCAAAGCGGCCTCCGGATCCGCGTTCGTGCTCCGCCCGCACCGCGTCCTCGTCGCGCCTCCAGTCCTTGCCGTAGGGCGGGTTGGCGATCAGGTAGTCGAAGGTGCGGCCAGCGTGGCGGTCGCCGGAGAGGGTACTCCCAAAGGCGATGTGGTCGGCATCTCGCCCCGTGGGGTCCTTCATGAACAGGTCTGACTTGCATACGGCGAATGTCTCCGGATTGACCTCTTGGCCGAACAGATGGATGTCGGCTTCGGGGTTGATCCCGCCCCGGCCGCCGTTACCGAGGATGTGATCCTTCGTGATGGTGAGCATTCCCCCCGTGCCGCAGCAGGGGTCGTAAACAGTGAGCACCACGCCCTTGCGGCGGATGCGTTCCTCATCGCCCGCCAGCAAGAGGTCGGCCATGAGGTGCACGACGTCGCGGGGGGTGAAGTGTTCGCCTGGGTTCTCATTGAGCGCCTCGTTGAACTTACGGATCAGCTCTTCGAAGATGGTGCCCATGGTGGGGTTGTCGACCTCGTCGGGGTGCAGACCCACGTTCTTGAACCGCTCCATCACCTGGAACAGCAGCCCCGCCTCATCTAGCTTGGTGATGGTGTTGTCGAAGTCGAATTTCTCCAGGACCTCGCGCATGTTGGCGCTGAAGCCGCTTATATAGTTACGCAAGTTGGCAGCCAGGTTGGGTGCGTCGGCGATGAGCTTGTCGAAGTCATACAGGGACTTGTTGTAGAAGGCGAAGCCGGAAGCACGGCGCAGTTGGGGGTCGAGGTTCTCCAGCTTCTCCTTGAACCTAGCCACCGTCTCCAGGACCTTCCCCTTCGTGGGGGCGAGGACGCAGTCGAGGCGCCGCAGAACGGTGAGGGGCAGGATGACGTCCTGGTACTTGCCGCGTTTGAAGCTGTCCCGGATCAGGTCGGCTACTCCCCAGATGAAGCTGACGATCTGGCTGTGATTCAATGGACCCACCTCTTGTGCTCGGGAAGAGAGTTCACGGAGTGGTATGTACGGGCGACGGGCGGCAAACGAAAACCCCGGTGCTGTCGCCTCTGGCCATGTACAGCGACGGGTGATCACCCGTGACAATTGTACCACGTTTTCGTCACGCTGGCGCGTCGCATGAGCTGACAAAGCACTGGTACGGAGGAGCGTGCGACTTGCCCCGTCCTCTTGCCGACCCGACTTGGGGACTATGCGTCTTATAACCAGTTGGGGACTCGCGGGGTCTTCCGGGGGCTGTAAGCCATTTCCGGCCTCCGACGACCCGCCTCAGGGGGTCTGGCTTTCCACTGGCGCCCAGCGTACGGTCCGGACGGAGATACTGATGTACTCCGGCGACGTATTCGCCGTCTTTCGTGCGGTAGACTATGTATTGGCTACGGGTGCAATACGGTTCGCCTCTGCTTCAAAGTGCACGGATGTCACGAAAGGCGGGAGCGATTCCCCGTTAGGGAGGACCGGCTGGATCTTGACTTCGTGTCGTCCTCTGGCGCGTCCGGGCTTGAGCATGATCACCAGCTTAGACCGGTAGGACACCTCCGGCATCTCGGTGGGCGCGGTAGGCCCTCTCTCCGTGTGCGTCAAAGTATCGATTATTCGTATGAGAGAGAGGACGTTATCATTTCCTACAATCACTTGGTCGCAAAAGAGGGCGGCTTGAAGGTACGGCCCTTGCTCGAATGGTCTCACCGTGATCGGCTCATTCCCGGGCATTCAGCGCACACCTCCATCTGTCCCTATGTACACGCCGTGGCCGAACCAACACATTGTGCTGCGTAACTCAGGAGCCCCTTCAACGCCGGGAAATTGATTGGCTCCTCGAGCAGGACTCGAACCTGCAACCCCCCGGTTAACAGCCGGGCGCTCTACCATTGAGCTATCGAGGAGCGTTCCTAATCATGTTTTGTTACGCGCCTATTATATCGGTACCGCGGGCGGGCGTCAACATACCGACGCGCGTTCGCGTGGCAGGCAAAGTGGGCCGCAAGAGGCGCGGCGGGAGCCCGTCGGGCGGACGCGTGTACGTGATCATCGGAGGGCGATGGCGCGTAAGAATGGGTAGACGGGAGGTGATATTATGTCAAGCGTCGATCCGTCCCTGATCTCGGGCTTCGATGAGCCGCAGTTCGTGCGTCACCTGCAGGGTCTGGTGGGACAGAACGTGCAGGTGGCGACGGTGTGCGGCACTATCGCCGGCCTGCTGCGGCAGGTGTTCCCCGACCACGTCCTGCTGGAGACGCCCCAGGGGCCGACCCACGTGCGCATGCGCCAGATGTGCTGGGTGCGGCCGGCGCCTGCGGGATGATGATGTAACCCGGCTGGGTCGGACCGGGCAGGCTCGCCCACGGTAGGCGTTTCCGGCAGGGAGGCTGCCCCGTCAGGGGGGTGCCGGCTGGGTCCCGCCGCGCGACTGGCGTTCGTCGCGCGGCAAGAGTTCGTCCCGCGGAGGGGGCGCGGCGGGCGGGATCAGGGCCTCGCGCGGACCGAGTTCAGCGGGCGGCATCAGAGCCTCGCGCGGACCGAGGTCGCCGGGCGGCATCGCCGCCTCCCGCGGTGGCAGTTCGTCCGGCGGCATCCCCTTGAGTTTGTTGAGCAGAGCGCGTCGGGATATGCCCAGGGAACGGGCGGCCCGGGTGCGGTTGCCGCCGGCTGCGCGTAGGGCTTCCCTTATGGCCCACCATTCCGCCTGCTGGCGGGCCCGGTGCAGCGTAGCCGGCCGACCGGTGGTGTCATCCGGGCGGACACCGGCGATCTGCGGTGCACCGGCGATGTGCGGGGGCAGATCGCACCCGTCTATCACCTTCTTCTCCGAGAGGATAACGATCTGCTCGATGAGGTTGCGCAACTCCCTTACGTTTCCCGGCCAGGTGTACCCCTGCAGGCAGCGCAGGGCGTCGGTCGACAGCTGGATGTGCTTGCCGTATTTCTCCCCGAACGATTTCACGAAGTGCTGTGCCAGCAGGGGAATGTCCTCCCGCCGCTCGCGCAGGGGAGGAAGGTGGAGGGGGATGACCGCCAGGCGGAAGTAGAGGTCCTCCCGGAAACTCCCCTGCTGGACCTGCCTGGCCAGGTCGCGGTTGGTGCAGGAGATCACCCGCACGTCCACCGGGCATGCCCGGCGCGCGCCCAGCGGGAACACCTCTCCGTCCTCCAGGACGCGCAAGATCTTGGCCTGCAGGGGCGGGGGCATGTCGGCCACCTCATCCAGGAGGATGGTCCCTCCGGCGGCGTTCTCGAACCGCCCGGGCTTGCGCGATCTGGCGCCGGTGAAGGCTCCCGCCTCGTAGCCGAACAGTTCGCTCTCCAGCAGGGATTCGGGCAGGGCAGCGCAGTTGACCGCCACGAAGGGACCGCCATGCCGGGGGCTGAGGGCGTGGATGGTGCGGGCGACCACCTCTTTGCCCGTACCGCTCTCGCCGGTGATGAGGACGGGGGCGTCGCTGCCGGCCACCTTCTCCGCCACCGCCAGCACCCGCAGCATCTGCGGGCTCACGGCCACCAGGTCGGCCTGGCCGTAGCGGCGCCGCAACTCCTCCTCCAGTTCCTCCACCCGCCGGCTCAGCCGGGCCAGGGAAAGGGCCCGCTGCAGAGTCAGCTTGAGCTCCTCGGGGTCGAAGGGCTTGGGGACGTAGTCGAAAGCACCCGCCTTCATAGCCTCGACTGCCGTCTTCACGGTTGCGTACGCGGTCAGGACGATGACGGGCATGCCAGGATGGACCTTCCGCAAGTCCTGCAGCAGTTGCAGCCCGTCTTCCTGGCCCAGGCGCATGTCCACCAGGGCCAGATCGGG
Organism: Bacillota bacterium; assembly: GCA_030019365.1. NCBI lineage: Bacteria > Bacillati > Bacillota > Bacillota bacterium. The sequence continues at coordinate 23,215 of JASEFA010000007.1, read as the reverse complement.
CCTTTCCGTGCGCAGGCGATGCAGCGCCTCCTGACCGCAGGAGGCCGCGCACAGGTCGTACTCTTCTCCCAGTATCTGCCTCAGAAGCCAGGCCATGTTGGGCTCGTCGTCTACGAGGAGGAGTCGCGGGCGCATGCTGGACCTGCCTTTCACCGGTGTCGCTCCGGCCAGCTGAGGACACGCACGGGCAGGTGTACCACGAAGCTGGTACCACGGCCGGGTTCGCTCTCGAATTCCACCATGCCGCCGTGCTCGTCCACGATGCGGTGGACCAGGGCCAGCCCCAGCCCGGTGCCGCCCGTCCTGGTGGTGAAGAACATGTTGAAGACCCGGTCCTGGTCTTCCCGCTTGATGCCTTCTCCCGTGTCGGTTATTTCCACGCGGACGAACTGGCTCCCCTGCCGGCAAGAAGTTCGGACCCCCAGGGTACCTCCGCCCGGCATGGCCTGGACGGCGTTGATGAGGAGGTTCAGGAACGCCTGCTGCAGGTGATCGGGATCGGCGCTGAGGGAAGGCAGGTCGCCGTACTCCTCTGTGACCTGGACGTGGTGGGAACGGGCATAGTCCCGTACCAGGGCAGTTGCCCGGCGCAGCACCTGGTTGACGTCTGTGTTGGTCAGGTGTGGCTCGGCAAAGCGGGCGAAGTCCAGGAGGGCATTCACGGTGCGGTTGATGCGCCCCAGTTCCTCAGTGGCGATACGGGCGGTTTCTGCCACGAACTCGCGGTCCCCGGCCCGTGGTCCCAGGAGTTCCAGGCAACCAGCCACGATGGTGACCGGGTTCCTGATTTCGTGGGCGATGGTAGAAGCCAGTTCCCCCAGTGCCGCCAGTCTTTCGGCCCGGCGCAGTCGCTCCTCCTCCTCCCGGGCTCCCGCCTCGTCTTCTACCAGGACGACCAGGCCGGCTCCCTGTCCCGGCAGGTCCTCAATCCGGGAGAGGATGGCCCGTACCGGTCGCGAAGCACGGGCAGGAGGGGCCAGGACCAGCGAGGCGAACCGGTAGCGCTCCCCCGTGCGCCTCAGCTCTCCCACTGCCGGGACCAGTTCGCTCAGTCCTATGCTGGTGAGGGCCTGGGGCAGGGGGAGACCCGCGGGGGGAGAGGTGATGCCGGCCAGGTCGGTGAGTGCCTGATTGACGAAGGCCACTTCTTCCTGGTGGTCGGCGATGAGCACCCCGAGGCTGAGGCTGTTGAGAAAGAGGGTGAGATAGCGGCGGATGCGGTCCAGCGACCAGGCCAGCGCGCCCAGCGCGTCCCCGGAAGGGGGCTGGGGCAACGCATCCGCCGATTCCCTGGGGGGCTGGTATGTCAGCGACCGGGGTGGCCCGGCGGGGAACTGGCGCAGGCTGGTGAGAAGGGAGCGGCTGGAGGAAAGCAGCAGGCCGGTGAGCCCCAGCACGGGCTCCACGTCGGGGGAAAAGAACACCTTCCGGGCGCGGAACTCCATCTGGCGATAAATGTCTTCCAGAGTCTCGTTGGCCCAGCAGAAGCCGATGGTGCGGTTCCCCCGGAGCAGGGGTCTCATGCAGTTCATGATGTCCCCCCGCACCATGGAGCCCACGCCCACCACGTCGCGCCTCTGGGCCATGGCCTGGCGCCCCAGGTGGCACGGGTCCACGGTGATCCCGACCTTGTTTCCGAATTCGCCGCTCGGCCCGTAGGTCAGGATGCAGTCCAGGTCGGCCGAGTAGTATCCTACTCCCACGCCCGGGAAAGCGCCTGCCACCAGATCGGTGAAGGGACTGAGGGCTTCATTGAGGACCTTCAGCTTCTGCTCCGGGGGAGCGTCAGGGGGAATACCGCGCAGGCGCAGGATATCGTCGTAGTCGCCCTCGAGGTGGGCATCCAGCAGGCGGGTGAGTCCGAAGAGCTTGTCCGCTTTCTCTTCGAGGAGAATGGCCTCTGCCCTCTGCAGGAGGAGATATCGTCCCCGCACCAGGCGCACCCCCGCATAGGTCTTTCGACAGACAGAGCAGGCGCCCTCCCCAGGGAGGATGCCCGGCGCCTGCCGGACCTGCGGGACTTGCCGCACCGCATCCGGGGGTGACCCCGGTGTCAGCGACCGATGATGTAGCGGTAGGGGTCGACCTCCCGCCGGAGCACTTCCAGTTCCTCCGGAGTAGGGGGCTGGCTCTGGGCCAGATCGTCGGCCCACAGCAGCTCGAATCCGGTGTTCTCCTGGACCTGCTCCCGGGTGATGCCCCGGTGCAGGCTTTCCACCCGCATGCGCTTGGCCTCTTCGTCGAATCCGATCACGGCCAGATTGGTGATGACCTTGTACGGGCCCGTTCCGGGCGGCAGCCCCGCCGCCTCGCGCGCGCCGGGACCGGTCAGGTACCCCGGGGTGGTGATGAAGTCGCACCTGGGCACGAAGCGGCGGCGGTCCTGGGGGGTGATCATCATGGTACGCCAGCACAGGGAGCCCAGGTCGTTGGCGCCGCCGCTACCCGGGAACCTCACCCGGGGCCGGGAGTAATCGGTGCCGATCATGGTGGAGTTGATGTTGCCGTACATGTCCACCTGGGCTCCGCCCAGGAAGGTATAGTCCACCATGCCCTTCTGGCAGAACGACATGATGTCGTCCATGCTGGTCGCCATGACGGCCTTCCAGAAGGTGCGGGAATCGCCCACCGAGATGGGCATGGTGGGGAGGATGGGGGCTACCCCACCCGCCTCGAACATGATGATCAGGTTCGGGGCGTGAAGCCGCTGGGCCAGCATGGCCGCGGCGCAGGGTGCCCCGGTACCCACCACCACGGTGGCACCGTCTTCGAGGTACCGCGCGGCCAGGCATATCATGAGCTCCATGGGGTTGTACTCGCCGGTCACAGCCATCGCCTCCTGCCGGGATGCCTTTGACTGACTGCTCGACATACCGCGCATCGCAATGCGACCAGCGGCCTCCTGGCGACCACCGGCTTCGTCAGCCGGGGTTCGCGTAGGCGGTGTCAGGTGACCCCGGGCCGCCCGAGCATCAGTTCGAGAGCCCGGAGGCGCCGCAGCTTCTCGATGCCGCCGCAGAGCTCCATGTACTCGTTGAAGTCCTTGGGTCCGTGAATGTACTTGTCGAGGAACTTGCGGAAGGTCTCGGGGTCGTCCTGAGCCGCCAGCCATTCCCGCAGGTGCTCTTCGTCCGAGAAGTATTCGTATGGCATGTTGCCGGGGTAAGACCCGTAGGGCACCTCGATGACGGCGTCCACGCAGAAGAAGGGGATGGCGGTCCGGTGCGGCTCCCGTCTGAAGTCGTCGGTAGAAACAAGACGTTCCGCGGTGACGATTACCCGTTTGGCGGCGCGGGCCAGGTCGCTATCGGCCACGTTGATGCCGTCGATCTGACAGTTGCCGTAGCGGTCGGCCCGGTGCACGTGGACGACGGCCACGTCGGGATACAGGGCGGGCAGGGCCACCAGCTTCACTCCGGTGTAGGGGCAGGTGATCACCTTCGCGGCGCTGTAGCGCAGGGTATCGGTCCCCAGGATGTGGCGGGCGGGTAGGAACGGGATGCCCATGGCCGCAGCCCGGTAGCGCCAGGCCAGGGCGGCGTTGGTCCACTCGGTGGCCTGGATGCCACCGTCCTCAAACAGGCGCCGGGCAACACGCGACAGGCCACGGGCCTCCAGGCCCACCACGTAGGCCACGTCACAGCGGTCCATGCAGCCCCCGGCTGCCAGGATCTGAAAGTCGTGGGTGGCGGTGTGGCCCGAGACCCCCAGGTGACGCTTGCCCTGGCGCACGATCTCGTGCAGTACCGCCGTGGGAATGCGGTTGGCCCCGAACCCCCCGATGGCGATGTAGTCCCCGTCGTGGATCAGACGCGCCACCGCCTCGCTCACGGTGGTGACCTTGTCCACCATCCCCTTGGGCTTGGCCCGGAAATGCTGGCGGGCGGCGTCCACATCCGGGCTCATGAAGAGGGGTCGGGTGCCCTGCATCGGCTCGTTTTCCATGCGCTTGCCTCCTTCCCTGCATCGGTCGGGTCGGGCCCGCGGGCCGCAGCAGCGGCACGCGCCGGTCCGCCGGGCCCGGTCGACGCGTCTGACCCGCCCGCGGTGGGTCCGCGGGTGCATAGCGCAATTCTCGTGCCAGGCATGCAGGTGCAGGAGGCCCGATCCCCCCCGCCAGCCGGTGGGCTGGCCGGGCGGTGCGCAGGGGACGGCGCGGGCGGCAGCGCTGCGCTTCGTGGGGTCGGCGGGCGCCGGACCCGGCGCGACGGCGGCGTCTGGTCCCGCCGAGCGAGATGGAGGTTGGGAACCTGGCTTCTCAGCGGTGTGAACGAGACTTCTCAGGGTGTCTGGTGGTGCCCATGCGGCAGGAATACTCGCAGACCCGTATCCTTCCCTGCTGGTGGCCATGGCGGCGGGCAGACTGGTTTACGGCTTCCTGGGATACCTCGTTCTGCCCCTCTTCGGGTTCAAGCAGATTCCCCTGCTCGCGCCCCTCACCCTTGCCGTCAGCCAGTCGTTGCCCGGGGTGGTGCTCCAACTGGTGCTCATCCCACTGGTGGTTTCCCTGGTGGAACGGAGCGCGGCCGTCCTCCTGGTGGGAAAGCGAGCCGTGCCCTCCCGCCCGTGAGCGAAGAACCGTATCGGCATCTGCAGGCCTTCTTCGACCGGGCGGCGGCCACCTGGGACGAGAAGGTGACGGTCGCCCATGCCTTCATCCGGCGGATGCTGGCCGCCACCGGTCTGGGGCGGGGCGAGACCGTACTGGACGTGGGCTGCGGGACCGGAGTGCTGCTGCCAGGCCTGGGCGAGCTGGTGGGGCGGGAGGGTCGCGTCTACGCCCTGGACATCTCTCCCGCCATGCTGGAGCGGGCGCGGGTCAGGTTCCCTGATGCAACGTATCTTTGTGCCCCGGCGGAGGCCATTCCCCTGCCCGATGGTACCTGCCGGGTGGTGGTCTGCTACTCCGCTTTCCCCCACTTCCCCGACCAGGGCAGGGCCATGGCCGAGATGGCCCGGGTGCTGTCGCCCGGGGGGCGCCTGGTCATCGGGCATGCGGAGAGCCGGGAGGCCATCAACCACTTCCACCGCGGGCTGGGAGGGGCGGTGGCCGATCACCTGCTCCCCGATCACCACACCATGCTCCTCCTGCTCAGGCACGCCGGCCTCCGCGAGATCACCCTCACCGACGGACCCGCGGGATACCTTCTGGTCGCCATCCGGACCTGAGGAGCCCGGGACCGGTGGGCGCGGGCTCGCCGGTTCCGTGCCGCCCGGGGGGTGGTCTGGCCTCGCCGCCGCCTTATCGCCCGGCCGGGGGCCCGTCCTCCCCGGCGCGGTATAATCTACGCGGAGGGAGCAGGGAATGGGCGGTTTGGGGCATGAGGGCGAGACGGTACGCGCCCACGCCTACATATCGGGACGGGTGCAGGGCGTGTTCTTCCGCGCCCATGCCCGCGAGCTGGCCCGGCGGTCGGGGGTGGCGGGGTGGGTGAGGAACCTGCCCGACGGCAGGGTGGAGGCTGTGTTCGAGGGCCCGCGGCCGGCAGTTGAGGCCTGCCTGGCATGGTGCCGGCAGGGACCCCCGGGTGCCCGCGTGGCCGGAGTGGAGGTGGACTGGGAGACACCCCACGGCGAGCCTGGTTTCCGCATCCGGTGACTCCGATCGCAGGGTCTGTCGAACGGTATAACGGTATCGTCCCGTCGCAGGCCCCACGCGCAGGCGCCGGCCCGCGCGGGCCTGGCCAGGGCATTGCCCGCAGGCCTCGCGCACGCGCGGCGCACACCCAGTGCTTGCCTCGGGGACAGGATTGACAGAAGGGCGGGTGTGCGCTAGGATGGGTGTGCACATGCGTGTGCACACCCATCGAGTGGTAGTGGGGGCGGAAAATGCCGGGCGCTGACGGGACCGCACGGGTGGTGTCGATTTCCCTGGGTTCCAGCACCCGGGACCACCTGGCCCGGGCAGAGTTCCTGGGGCGGCAGGTGATCCTGGAACGGCGGGGGACGGATGGCGACATCAGCAAGGCCATCGCCCTGGTGAGGGAGCTGGACGGGCAGGTGGATGCCTTCGGCATGGGCGGCATCGACCTATACCTGCAGGCGGGCAGGCACAGGTATCGCATCCGGGACGCCGTGCCCATCGCGCGGGCGGCCAGAATTACCCCCATGGTGGACGGTTGCGGGCTCAAAGATACCCTGGAGCGGCGCGTCATCAGCTACCTGGTTGAAGAATACGGCCTGCCCCTGCGGGGAAAGACCGTGCTCATGGTTTCGGCCATGGACCGGTTCGGGATGGCCGAAGCAATGGTACGGGCGGGGTGCAGGCTGATCCTGGGTGACCTCATGTTCGGGCTGGGCGTACCTGTTCCCCTGCACACGCTGCGCTCTCTCGATCTTCTGGCCAGGGTGTTGGCTCCCGTCATCGTCCAGTTGCCGTTTCGCCTCTTGTACCCCACGGGAAAGAAACAGAAGGAAAGGCGCCCCCGCTTCACTGCCTATTACGAACGGGCGGAGATCATCGCCGGCGACTACCTCTTCATCGCCCACCACATGCCCGATCACCTGCCGGGCAAAATCATCATCACCAATACCGTCACGCCTGCCGACGTGGAGGCGCTGCGGGCGTGCGGGGTGAGCTTGCTGGTCACCACCACGCCGGAATACGACGGCCGCTCTTTTGGTACCAACGTCATGCAGGCCGTCATGGTGGCCCTGTCGGGACGTCGCCCCGAAGAACTTACCGCCCGGGACTACGAGGAAATGCTCGACCGCCTGGGCTTCCGCCCCCGCATCGAGCGGCTGAACTGAGACGTCATGCCCCGGCGTGCCCGGCCCGGGCTACCCGCCCGCTCGCCCTGTATCGACCTGCTCAGTTGAGGCAGCACGCTCCCGGTGGGCTGGCGGGGGCCGAATCAGGGCCTCCTGCTACCGCGGGCGGCGGCCAGCGCCTCGCGTTGCCGCGGGCGGCGGCCAGCGCCTTCTCCACGGCATCGTGGGGGCTGCTCGCCGGCACCAGAGGCACCTTGATGCCTTCCCGGGCGAGGGACCAGGTTCCCAGCCCTACCGCGGGGAGCCCGAACTTGAGGGCGAAGGCAATTTCCGACAGGGTACCGTAGCCGCCGGAGATGGCGATGGCTGCGTGGCAGGACCGGGCGATGATCACATTGCGGGCGTCGCCCAGCCCCGTCACGATGGGGATGTCCACGTAGGGGTTGGCCTGTTCACGGGAGTCCCCCGGCAGGATGCCCACGGTGAGGCCTCCCGCTTCTTTGGCTCCCCGGCAGGCGGCCTCCATGACGCCCGTGGTCCCGCCACACACCAGGATGGCGCCCGCCCGGGCGATACCCTGCCCCACCAGGCGGGCCGCCTGGTAAACTTCCGCCGAGCACTGGTGGGCGCCAAAAACTGCCACGATCACGGTGTTTGCCTCCGGCAATGTCTCAACCTCCAGCAGTCGTGGGATGGGGCATTACCGCCGCGCCCGCGCGCATCAGGCCCGCTCACGCCGGGGCAGCGGGCCGGGCGCGCGTCGGCCCTGCGCCCATCGGGCGCGCCCCTGTCAGGCCCCGGTCGTCCGGGAACGGCCGTCCAGATAGGCGTCAAGGCGACGCAGCCCTTCTTCGATGTTGTCCAGGGAATTGGCGTAGGAGAACCTGAGATACCCTTCCGCGTTCTGGCCAAAGTCGATGCCGGGGGCCACCGCCACCCGGGTTTGCTCGAGCAGTTCCATGGCGAAGCCGTAGGAGTCGGTGGAGAACCTGCGGGCGTTGGCCAGGACGTAAAACGCCCCCGTGGGCTCGACGGCCACTCCAAACCCGATTTCCCGCAGGCGCGCCACCAGGTGCCGGCGGCGGGCGTCGTAGGTACGCACCATTTCCCGGACGTATGGCCCGCACGCGCCGAAAGCCGCCAGGGCGGCATGCTGGGCCACCGAGGAGGCGCATATCATCAGGTTCTGCTGCAGCTTCTGCACCGGACGCACCAGCTCGGGAGGGACGATGGCATACCCGAGCCGCCATCCGGTCATGGCGTACAGCTTGGAAAAGCCGTTGATCACCACGCAGCGGTCGGTGTATTCGAGCAGCGAGTGGGCCTGGTCGCCGTAGACCAGACCGTGGTAGATCTCGTCGGACACCACCAGGATGCCGAGGTCTGCCAGCTCAGCAAGCTGCTCCGGCGAGAGCACGATGCCAGTGGGATTGGCCGGGGAGTTGATGAGGATGGCCCTGGTGCGAGGGCCAATGCGGGCGCGGATGGCCTGGGGATGGTACCGGAATCCCTCCTCCTCGCGGAGGGTGACGCAGGCGGGGGTTCCCCCTGCGAAGCGGATGGTGTTGGGGTAGCACGCGTAGTGAGGGTCGGGGAGGATGACCTCGTCGCCGGGGTCCAGGATGGCTGCAAAGACCAGCAACATGGCGGGCGAGGTCCCGGAGGTGACGATGATGCGGTCCGGAGTGATCTCCACCCCGTACTCCCGCCTGTAGTAAGCGCATATCTCTTCCCGCAGCTCGGGGAGCCCCAGACTGTGGGTATAGTGGGTGTGGCCCGCCGCCAGAGCGCGGGCGGCGGCTTCCTTGATGGGGGGCGGGGTGTCGAAGTCCGGTTCCCCCACTTCCAGGTGGATGACGGGAGGGCCCTCTTTCCCTATGGCCTGGGCCTTCTCCATCACGTCCATCACGATGAAAGGCGGGATGTCTGCGGCCAGCTGCGAGGGCCGGGTTGGCGTTCCCTGCTTCATTCTCTCCCCCCCGTGGGCCCGCGCCGGCGCCCTGTTGCGGCCTTCCTGCATCTTCGCGTTGCGGCGCCTCTTGCGCGGCTTTCTTGCATCTTCGCGCCCGGGCGCCTCATTCCTGCAGGGCCCGTACGGATTCGGCCATGGCGATCTTGAGGGCCTCCACCATGGTGGCCAGGGACATGCTGGGTCGGGGGGGAGTGGATTTCGCTGCCTGCTCCGGGAGCAGGGGGATGTGGATGAATCCGTTCCGGAGGCTCCGGAGCCCCATGGCTTATGGGTTCGTCCCGCGGCTGCTGGTGGGCGTTGTCGGGCATCCCGTAGTCGCGCAGGTTGATGGCGACGCGCTCGACCGCAATGTCCGAACGGCCCCCCGCCTGGCCCACGTTGATTACCACTTCCGGCCGCCATCGTTCCATGAGTTCGATGACGCGCTGAGCATTTCATGGGCGGTTGCCTCCTCCGAGCGCCGTCTTCGCGCGGGCGCAGATGGTCTTCGGCGGGTCGCCACCTTTCCCCTGCACCTCGGGGCCGGCGCGCTCGGGGCGGAGCCCCGCCTCCCGGCGCGGGGTAGCACGGGCGGGCGCGGGATAGCGCGGGCGGGCGCGGGTGCACGGGCGGGGGCGGGGGGCCGGGAGGAGGAATTCCAGCCGGGCGCGGCGAATAGAAGATTTCGGGTCCATAAAGGGACAGGTGACAAATTCAGCGGGAGGGAAACCGGATGCCCAGGCCGGTGCGCGTGGCGGTGATCGGGCCGGCCGACATGGTGGACCAGGCCGCCGGCGTCGCCGGCGGCATTCCCGGAGTGCGGGTGCTGCCCATGGCTTACGAGCATGAGGCGCAGGCGCCGGAGCTTTACGGACGGGCCGCCCAGCAGGCGGAGGTGGTGCTCTTCACCGGTCCCCTGGCCTATCAGCGCACGGTGGCGGAGGTGCGGGCCAGCGTGCCCGCCCTGTACATCCCGTACTCGGCCATGTGGCTGTATGCCTCCCTGTTTCGGGTGCAGGACCGCAGCTCCCTGGGCCGGGTGAGCGTGGACACCATGGACCGCCGGGTGGTGGAGGAGACCTACCGGGAGGTCGGCGTCCCCCTGCTTGACCTTTACGTGCACGATTACTCCGGCATTCCCGATCCTGAGCGGGTGGTGGAGTTCCACCTGGGCCTGTACCGGCAGGGGAAGACCTCCCATGCCCTCACCTGCCTGCGTCGCGTATACGGGCGCCTGCGTGCCCAGGGTGTGCCCTGCGCCTGGCTGGTGCCCTCGCGGGTGGCGGTGGCAGAGGCCCTGGAGAAAGCGATGCTGGTGGGGGAGAGCATCCGGGCGCGAGGCATGCAGCTGGTGGTGGGGCTGGTCAGGGTCCACCCCGACGAGGACGCGGTGACGCCTCTGCAGCAGCAGCGTGGACGGCTGCGCGCGTACAATATCCTGCTGGGATTCGTGGAGGAAATCGATGGTCACCTGTGGCACGACGGTGGAGACGAGTACCAGTTCTTCACCACGCGCACCCTCTTTGAGAAGTCGACCAACTTCTACACGAGCTGGAACCTGGTGGAAAGATTCAACCGGGCCGGGGTACGCGTGAGCGTCGGCGTCGGATTTGGCGAGACAGCGAACCGGGCGGGTGCCAGCGCCCGCATGGCTCTGCAGGAGGCCATCCGGAACGACGGCAACAAGTGCTACGTGATGACGGAGCACCGGCGTCTCATCGGGCCCCTGGGTGCGGGCCCCGTGGTCTACGAGGTGCGCAGCACGGATCCCGCCCTGCTGGATCGTGCCCGGGAGCTGGGGATGGCTCCCGCCTCCCTCAGCCGGGTGCTGGCCGTGCTGGAGAGCCTGGGCGAGGAGTTCACGGCCCAGGAGGCAGCCGCTCACCTGGAGGTGGCGGTGCGCAGCGCCAACCGCATCCTGGGGAAGCTGGAGGCGGGCGGGCTGGTGCAGTGGGCGGGTCAGGAGACGCCCGGCAGGCGGGGCCGCCCCCGGCGGGTGTACCGCCTGGTTGCCGGGACGGCTGCGGCGGGGGAATGAGCGGGCGAGGGTCCCGGTGCCCCCGGAGAAACGAGGCCGGGCGTCGGTGGAGGTGCTGGTATGCAACGGGATGGCCGGGGTGATGGCCGGGCAGGTTTCGCGGCCATAGCGAGCCGGAACCCGGCCATGGAGCGGGTGTGCGAGATGGCCCGGCGGGTAGCGGCGGGAGATTCGACGGTCCTCATCCAGGGGGAAAGTGGCACCGGCAAGGAACTGCTCGCCCGTGCCATCCATCAGGCGAGCCGTCGGGCAGAGGGGCCTTTCGTGCCCGTGAACTGCGGAGCCATTCCCGAAGGGCTGCTGGAGAGTGAGCTTTTCGGCTACGAGCGGGGTGCCTTCACCGGGGCCGATCCCCGGGGGAAGCCGGGCAAGTTCGAGCTGGCAGACGGGGGTACCCTGTTCCTGGACGAGGTGGGGGACCTGGCTCTGCCCCTGCAGGTGAAGCTGTTGCGGGCGCTGCAGGAAAGGGAGGTCGAGCGGCTGGGGGGGAGGGCGTGCCTGCGGGTGGACGTGCGGCTGGTCGCGGCCAGCAACCGCCCCCTGGAGCGCCTGGTCGAGGAGGGGAAGTTCCGGCGGGACCTGTACTACCGCCTGCAGGTGATTCCGATCCAGATTCCGCCTTTGCGGGAGCGGCGGGAGGACATCCCGCCGCTCGCTGAGCACTTCCTGGGCCGGCTGACGGGCGCCGTTCCCCGTTGCCCGGAAGGTTTCACTCCCGCTGCCATGCGCCTGCTGGTGGGTTACTCCTGGCCGGGCAACGTGCGCGAGCTGCAGAATGCGGTGGAGTTTGCCGCCAACATGTGCCAGGCCGAACTCATCGAGCCCGAGCATTTACCCCCGTACGTGAGGGGTTCGCCCGCAGTTCCCGCGGGGACGTGGGGCCTCGACCTGCGCAGCCTGGAGAAGCGCGCCATCCTGGAGGCCCTGGAGCGGTACGGCACCGGCCTGCAGGGCAAGAGACTGGCGGCACGGGCCCTGGGCATCAGCGTCGCCACCCTCTATCGCAAGGTGGAACGTTACTCCCTCGAGGGATACCCCGTGCGCCACGCGCGCTAGCGGCTGCTGACTGGCGAGGCGATGGGAGGAGGTGAGGCGTGTCGTCAGAACGAAAAGGGCACCGTCGCAGGCGGAAGGAGAGGTGCCAGGTGGTCAATGGGGAGGGCATGGACAGGGGAGAGGGAGGGAGCGAGAGTGCACCGGAGGATACTGGTGGGGCTGGGTGTGCTGGTCCTGATGGCGCTCGCGGTGAGCGCGTGCGGTAAGCCCGCGACGCCGGAGAAGCCCGCCCAGCCCGCGGAGCCGGCCCAGGAGTTCAAGGTCGGCTTTGTGTACGTGGGTCCGGTGGGAGACGCGGGGTGGACGTACGCTCACGACCTGGGCCGCCTGTACCTGGAGAAGCAGGTGCCCGGGGTGAAGACGGTGTACGTCGAACAGGTGCCGGAGGGGGCGGACTGCGAGCGGGTACTCACCCAGTTGGCCGAGGACGGATGCCGGGTGATCTTCGCCACCAGCTTCGGATACATGGACGGCGTCATCAATGTCGCTCAGAAGTACCCCAAAGTCGTCTTCATGCACTGCTCGGGCTACAAGCTGGCCGACAATGCCGGCAACTACTTCGGTCGCATGTACCAGCCCTTCTACCTGGCCGGCATGGTGTGCGGGAAGATGACCAGGACGAACCTGCTGGGCTATGTGGGGGCATATCCCATTCCCGAGGTGGTACGCCACATTGACGCTTTCACTCTGGGGGTGCGATCCGTCAACCCGAAGGCCAAAGTCAAGGTGGTATGGTGCAACGCCTGGTACGACCCCGCGAAGGAGAAGGAGGCGGCCAAGAGCCTGCTCGCCGTGGGTGCCGACGTGCTGGCCCAGGAGACTGACAGCGCCGCCCCCCTGCAGGCGGCCGAGGAGGCAGGCAAGTACGCCATCGGTTACAACTCAGACATGAGCAAGTTCAGTCCCAAGGCGTTTCTCACCGCGCCGGTGTGGAACTGGGGGCCGTACTACGTCAAGGTGGTCCGGTCGGTTATGGACGGCACCTGGAAGCCGGAAGCATATTGGGGCCCCATGTCCGACGGTGTGGTCGATCTGGCGGCCTTCGGCCCCATGGTTCCGGACGAGGTGAAGGACCTGGTCGAAGCGAAGAAGCAGGAGATCCTCTCCGGGAAGTGGGACGTCTTCTGGGGGCCTATCAAGGACCAATCCGGTAAGGTGAAGGTGGCTGCCGGTCAGAAGATGACCGACGAGGAAATGCTCAGCATGGAGTGGTTGGTGGAAGGCGTGGAGGGAACCGTGCCCAAGTAGTGGAGGTGGTGCCCCTGCAGACCCTGGCTGACCTGTCCGTGGCCCTGGTCAGGGTCGCCACCGGAGCGGTACCCGCTGATACCGTTATCCGCGGGGGCCGGGTGGTGAACGTGTTCACGGGCGAGGTGCTGAGGCAGGACGTGGCCGTGGCCGCGGGACGCATCGCCTTCGTGGGTGAGGATGCTCGCCATACCGTCGGCCCCCGAACCGAACTTATCGACGCCGGCGGCTGCTACCTGGTCCCGGGATTCATCGACGGTCACGTGCACGTGGAAAGCAGCATGCTTTCCCTCACTCAGTTCTGCCAGGCCGTGCTGCCCCGGGGCACCACGGCCATCTTCATGGATCCCCACGAGATCGCCAACGTGCTGGGCCTGGAGGGCGTACGCCTGCTCCTGCAGGAGGGGCGGGATCTCCCCCTGAAGGTCTTTGCCACTGTGCCTTCCTGCGTGCCGGCCGCCCCCCATCTGGAGGACGGGGGCGCCACTCTCGACCCGGCCCAGGTCGCCGAGGCCCTCACCTGGCCCGGGGCGGCCGGACTGGGTGAGGTGATGGATTTCCCCGGCGTGCTGGACGGCGACGAGAGGATGCACGAGGAGATCCGGGCCGCCCTGCGCCTCGGCAAGCCCGCCACCGGCCACTATGCCCACCCCGACCTGGGGCGCGGGCTGGTGGCATATGCGGCCAGCGGAGTCTCGTCAGACCATGAATCCACCACCGCCGGGGACGTGCTGGCCCGCCTGCGGCTGGGGATGTGGGCCATGCTCCGGGAGGGCTCGGCGTGGCGGGACGTGAAGCAGACGGTGAAGGCCATCACGGAAGCGGGTGTGGATGCCCGGCGGGCGGTGCTGGTCACCGACGACTGCCATCCCCACACCCTGGTCACCGAGGGGCACATGGACCGGGTGGTGAGGAGAGCCATTTTCGAGGGGCTTCGCCCCGTCACCGCCATTCAGATGGCCACCATCAACCCGGCCGAATATTTCGGCGTGGATGGAGAGCTGGGGAGCATCGCTCCCGGCAGGCGGGCGGACATCCTGTTCCTCACCGACCTGGCGGGCGTGAACGTGCACCAGGTCATGGTGGACGGCCGGGTGGTGGCGCACGAAGGGAGACTCCTTTCGCCTCCGCGCGACCCCGCTTATCCTGACCTGGTGCGCCATACGGTCCGGTTACCCCGACCGCTTGCCCCCGTGGATTTCGCCGTGGCAGGGCTCCCGGGGGCGGGGGATATGCCCGAAGGGGAAGTCAGGGTACGGGTCATTGAGGTGCTGGAGGCCAAGGTCCTCACCCGCCACCTGATCGTCTCCCTGCCCGGGCGGGGCGGGAAGCTACAGGCCCACCCGGACAGAGATATCGCCAAGGTGGCGGTGGCGGAGCGGCACGGGCGAAACGGGGGCATGAGTCTGGGTTTCGTGCAGGGCTTCGGCCTGCGCCGGGGTGCGGTGGCGTCCACCGTGGCCCACGACAGCCACAACCTCCTGGTCGTGGGGGTGGACGACGCCGACATGGCGGCCGCCGGCAACGCTTTACTGGAGTGCGGGGGAGGGATGGTGGCGGTGGCGGGCGGGACCGTGCTCGCCCGGGTGGAGTTGCCCATCGCCGGGCTCATGTCCGACCGGCCCGCCCGCGAGGTGGCGGCGGCCGTGGCCGAGCTGGGGCAGGCGTGGCGCGACCTGGGGTGTCAGCTGGCGTCTCCCTTCATGACCATGTCCCTGCTCGCCCTGCCCGTCCTGCCCGAACTGCGCATCACCAACCGGGGCCTGGTGGATACGGTGGCCTTCCGCTTCGTGGACCTGCTTGTCTAGGTACTCGTGCGGGACACTCTAGCCGTGGGGAGGCTCCGGCAGGATGGAGTCCTCCCACCCGCGAAAAACCCGGCGTATACGGCCGAGCGAGGGGTGACGCGGTTGAGTTCCGCGGTGACGATGGAGGGAGTGCGTTTCAGCTACAAGGACCAGGCCGCCTGCGCCCTGGACGGCATCGACCTGGAGCTGGGAGAGGGCGAGTTCGTCGTGGTCATGGGGCCCAGTGGGGCGGGTAAGTCCACCCTGTGCTGCACGATGAACGGGCTCATCCCCCACTTCCTGCGGGGCAAGCTGGAAGGCCGGGTCACCGTGCTGGGCAAAGATACCCGGCAGGCGAAGGTGAGCCAGCTGGCGCGGGACGTGGGGCTGGTTTTCCAGGACTTCGAGACCCAGCTGTTCTCGACGAACGTGGAGCTCGAGGTGGCGTTCGGCCCGGAGAACTTCGGCCTTCCCCGGAAAGAAATCGCCGCCCGCGTCCGGGAAGCCCTGGCCACGGTGCGCCTGAGCGGGATGGAACGCCGTCAACCCATGACGCTGTCGGGCGGCCAGAAGCAGCGCCTGGCCATTGCCTCGGTGCTCTCCCTGGCCCCGTGGGTGGTCTGCATGGACGAACCCACCACAGACCTGGACCCCATCGGAAAGCACGAGGTGTTCGATGCCGCCGCCCGCCTGCGGGCCGCCCGGGACGTCACCATGGTCATCGTCGAGCACGAGACCGAAGAGGCCCTGGCCGCCGACCGACTGCTGGTCATGCAGGGGGGTCGCATCAGCAGGCAGGGGTCCCCCCGGGAAGTGCTGGCCGATGCGGATGCTCTGGAGGAGGCGGGGATCCAGCCGCTGCACGTGGTGCGGCTTTTCCGCGACCTGGGGGAGGAGCAGGTTCCCTTCACAGTCGATGAAGCCCTGGATTTCATGGGGGTGCGGGGCTGGCGCGTCGACGAGCAGGCTTACGGCCGCCTTCTGGAGGGGAAAGGCGGTCCGGCCCGGGACGAGCCCATTATCGAGGTTCGCGGGCTCCACCACCGTTATCCCAACGGGGTGACGGCCCTGGACGGCATCGATCTGACCGTGCGGGAGGGCGAGTTCCTGGCGGTGGTGGGTCAGAACGGTAGCGGCAAGACCACCCTGGTGAAGCACTTCAACGGTCTGCTGCTCCCCACTGAGGGGCGGGTGGTGGTGGGGGGAAGGGACACGGCCCGCGCGGGAGTGCTGGAACTGAGCAGGCTGGTGGGCTATGTGTTCCAGAACCCCGACCACCAGATATTCGCCGATACGGTTTTCGACGAGGTGGCCTTCGGCCCCAGGAACTTCGGCGTGTGGCCCCAGGAGGTCAGGCAGCGGGTGGAAGAGGCGCTGGCGGCGGTGGGCCTGGCCGGCCGCGAAGGGGCCGACCCCTTCACCCTCACCAAGGGGGAAAGGCAGCGGGTGGCGGTGGCATCGGTGCTGGCCACCAGGCCCCGGGTCATCATCCTGGACGAGCCCACCACCGGGCTGGACTACCGCGAACAGCGGGGCATGATGGAACTGATCAGGAAACTCAACCAGGACGGCCACACCATCGTCGCGGTCACCCACACCATGTGGGTGGTGGCCGAGTACGCCCACCGGGTGGTGGTGATGAAGGACGGGAGGGTCATGTTCGCCGGTCCCACCCGGGAAGTGTTCTCCCACGAGGAGGAGCTGACGCGGGCCTTCCTGCGTCCACCCCAGATCGTGAGGCTGGGCAACCGCCTCGGTCACCCCCTGCTCACGGTGGCGGAGGCGAGGGCCTGTCTGGTGAAGGGGGGCGACGACGGTGGACGTCTACCTGTACCTTGACCGCGATACCGCCGTCCACCGCCTGGACCCGCGCTCCAAGCTGTGCGTCCTGCTCATGGTCTTTGCCATGGCCGTCCTGATGAACCATCCCGTGCCCCTGCTGGGGCTGCTGGCGGTGGTGCTGACCGCGGGACAGGCGGCCCGGGTGCTGGCGAACCTGAGGCGCATCTGGGTGATGCTGGTTACCATCGGCGTCCTCTCCACCCTCATCTGGTCTTTCTGGGCGGGAGGCCCTACGCGCCTCCTGGGGCCCATCGAGCTGGAAGCGCTTCTCTACGGGCTGGCCACGGGCGTGAAGCTGGACACCATGGTGATAGCGGGGATGGTTTTCCTCTCCACCACCCGCAACGAGGAGATAACCACGGGACTTATCAGGCTGGGGACCCCCTTTCCCGTCAGTTTTGCCTTTTCCACCGCCCTCAGGCTGGTCCCCACCTTCGTCGGGGCCAGCGTGACGGTGATACAGGCGCAGAAATCGAGGGGCCTGGACATCTCCTCGGGGGGGTTTCTGGTCCGGGTGAGAAAGCAGTTTCCCATGCTGATACCCGTGTTCGTGTGCGCCATCCGGGGCACCAACCAGCTGGCCATGGCCCTGGAGTCCAAGGGGTTCGGCGCCCAAAAGGAGAGGACGTACTACCTGGAGATCGGCTTTCGTGCCCTGGATTACGCGGTCCTGCTCTGTGCGGTGGTCCTGCTCGCGGTGACGGTTTTCTTCAAGCTGCGCGGCTGGCTGGAGATTCCCGGCCTGATCAGGTAGCCGGGTGCAGTTGGTGAGGGGGGAAGGCAGGTCGTGGGAAGCAGCGTGGTGAGAGATCCCTCTCTGGCTCCCGGGGGGAAGCTGAAGATCGACTGGGTCAGCCAGCACATGCCGGTGCTGGGCGAGATCAAGAAGGAGTTCACGAAGGAGTTGCCCTTCGCCGGCCGGAGGGTGGCCATATGCCTGCACCTGGAGGCAAAGACGGCTTACCTGGCCCAGGTGATCCGGGACGGGGGAGCGCAGGTGGCGGTGGCGGGGAGCAATCCCCTCTCCACCCAGGACGACGTGGCCGCCGCCCTGGCCGAGTCGGGGGTGCTGGTGTACGCCTGGCGGGATGCTGCCCGGGATGAGTATCGTGCCTTCCTGCACCGGGTGCTGGACACGGAACCGGACCTGATCATCGATGACGGGGCCGATCTGGTGACCCTGATTCACACCGAGCGGCGGGAGCTTCTGAAGAAGGTGAAGGGGGCGTGCGAAGAGACCACCACGGGTATCCACCGGTTGCGGGCCATGGAGGCCCGGGGGGTCCTGGAGATCCCGGTGGTGGCGGTGAACGACGCTTACTGCAAGCACCTGTTTGACAACCGTTACGGCACCGGCCAGGCCACCTGGGACGGCATCATGCGGGCCACCAACCTGGTGGTGGCCGGCAAGACGGTGGTGGTGGTCGGGTACGGCTGGTGCGGCAAAGGGGTGGCCATGCGGGGCCGCGGCCTGGGGGCCAGGGTGATCGTGTGCGAAGTGGATCCCATCAGCGCCATCGAGGCCATCATGGACGGGTTCGGGGTCATGCCCCTCGGGGAGGCCGCCCGGGTGGGCGACTTTTTCGTCACGGTGACCGGCAACAGGGACGTCATCCGCGGAGAGCACTTCCAGGTCATGAAGGACGGGGCCATCCTGGCCAACGCGGGTCACTTCGACGTGGAGATCTCCAAGCCCGACCTGGACCGCCTGGCTGTGTCCAGGCGGGTGGTACGTCCCGGGGTGGAGGAGTATCGGCTGGCCGATGGGCGTCGCCTGCACCTGCTGGCCGAGGGCAGGCTGGTGAACCTGGCCGCGGCGGACGGCCACCCGGCCGAGATCATGGATCTCTCCTTCGGACTGCAGGCCCTGGCCCTCCGCCATGTGCAGGAGCGGGGACCGGAGCTGGGCAGGGGCGTCCTGGGCGTGCCCCGGGAAATGGACGAGAAGGTGGCCAGGTTGTGGCTGGCGGGATGGGGGGTGAGCATCGACGGCCTGACCGGGGAACAGGCGGAGTATCTGCGTTCGTGGCGGCTCTGAGGAAACCCGCCATGCGGGTGGAGAGGAGGGTGTGGCGTGAGAGAGCTGATCACCATGTGGCGGAGCACCAAGATGGTAGTGCTGGTGGCCCTTACTGCGGCGGTGTACGCGGCCATCCTGATCCCCTTCAAGGGTATCCCGCTCATTCCCGGGATCACCGAAGTGCGGCCTGCCAACGTGGTGCCGGTGGTGTTCTCACTCCTGTTCGGTCCCGCGGCCGCCTGGGGGTCTGCCATCGGGAACCTGATCGGTGACCTGTTCGGCACCCTGGGACCGGGCAGCTTCTTTGGGTTCATCGGCAACTTCTTCTTCGGCCTGGTTCCCTATGCCATCTGGGGACACATGGGCGTCCTGTCCTCCGGCGTCGAGCCCGACATGCGCTCCCGCCGGGGTCGGCAGGTGCTGGAGTTCGCCCTGGTTGCCTTCCTGGCCAGCACGGTATGCGCGGTGATCATCGCCTGGGGCCTGGAGGTCCTCAAGATGCTGCCCTTTGCCGTGCTGGGCAACATCATCACCGTGAACAACTTCCTCGCCGCCATCATCCTGGGCCCCATCCTGCTGTATATCCTCTACCCACGCGTCAAGCGCTGGGGTCTGCTCTGGACGGATATCATGCCGGAGGAGGATGTGGGCCGCAGGGCCCCGGGGGCGCGCACCGCCCTGCTCTGGCTGGGAGGGCTGGTGGCGCTGGTGGTGGGGAACTACCTGTCCATAGAGGTGTACCGGGCGTCGGCATTTGCCGCCGGTTTCGCCCAGTTCGGCAACCTGGCGGTGGTGGGCAAGCTGGGCATCGTGGGCGGACTGGCTCCGCTGGTGGTGCTCATCCTGCTCGCCATGTTTCTGTAAGGGCGCGAGAGGGGCCCGGGGGCACCCGGGCCCCCATTCTGAGCGGCGAAAGCGGGGCACTGGGGGGCGTTGGAGGTGCGGGTTGCCATCATCGGAGGGACGGGGGTGTACGATCCCGGCCTGCTGGAGGGCCGGGAGGAGACGACGGTCACCACCCCTTACGGAGAGGCGCGGGTGAGCCTGGGAAGGTTCAGGGGAATCGAGGTGGGATTCCTGACCCGGCACGGGCCCCATCATTCCCTGCCCCCGCACCGGGTCAACTACCGGGCCAACATCCGGGCCCTGCGGGACCTGGGCTTTGAGCGGGTGCTGGCCACTGCCGCCGTGGGATCGCTCAATCCGGAGATGAAACCGGGGGAATTCGTGCTGGTGGACCAGTTCGTCGATTTCACCCGGCGCCGGGAGTCCACCTTCTTCGAAGGGGGTGAGGCCGGCGTCGTGCACGTAGACTTCACCGAGCCGTACTGCCCCGAACTGAGGGCGAGTCTGGCCCGGGCTGCCCGGGAGCTGGAGATAGCCGCCCACGAGGGGGGCGTCTACGTCTGCACCGAAGGCCCCCGCTTCGAGACGCCCGCGGAGATCAGGGCCTTCCGCATCCTGGGAGGGGACCTGGTGGGGATGACCAATGTGCCCGAGGTGGTGCTGGCCCGGGAGGCCAACCTCTGCTACGCCCTGGTGGCCGCGGTGACCAACTTCGCCGCCGGCATTTCCCCTACCCCTCTCACCCACGAGGAGGTCCTCCAGGTGATGGCGGCCAACACAGCCCGCCTGCGGGCCCTGCTCGAGCGGGCGGTGGAGATGGTCCCCCCCGTGCGCCACTGCCGGTGCGGCCGGGCCGCGGGCCCGGCAGTGGAGGGGTAGCTGTGCTGGCGCCCGGTGGTGGGGTGGCAGAGGAGCGTTTGGTGATCACCGGCGCCACGGTGGTCACCATGGCGGGGCGGGCTGGCATCATCCCCGATGGGGAGATCGTGATCGAAGGTCCCGGCATCGCGTCGGTGGGGCCCCGGAGCCGGGTCCCCCGGCAGTGGGGCCCGGGCACCCGCGTGCTCGAGGCGGCGGAGAAGGTGGTCATCCCGGGGCTGGTCAACGCCCATACCCACGCCGCCATGTCCCTTTTCCGGGGGTACGCGGAAGACCTGCCCCTGGACCGGTGGCTGCGGGACAGGATATGGCCCGCAGAGGGCCGTCTCACGCCGGAGGACGTGTACTGGGGAACCCTGCTGGCCATCGCCGAGATGATCTTGTCCGGTACCACGACCTTTGCGGACATGTACTTCCACATGGACGAAGTGGCGCAGGCGGTGCGGGAGTCGGGGATGCGGGCTGCCCTTGCGCCCGGGCTGGTGCCCGCCCGCGAGGGGGCAGAGCAACTGCTGGAGGCCGCCCGGGGGTTCGCGGCGCGCTGGCATGGCGGGGCGGGAGGCCGTATCACCGCCATGCTGGGCCCTCACGCTCCCCATACCTGCCCGCCGGAATTCCTGGCCCGGGTGCACCGGCTGGCGCGGGAAACCGGCCTGGGCGTGCACATCCACCTGGCCGAGACCCGGGGAGAGGTGGATGCCTGCCTGGCGCGGTACGGCAGGAGGCCGCCCGAGCTCATCCGCGCCGCCGGCCTGCTCGACGACAGGTTGCTCGCCGCCCACTGTGTGCACCTGGATGAGGACGAAGTCCGGATGCTGGCTTCGTTGCAGGGCGCCTGCGTCCACTGCCCCGTCAGCAACCTGAAGCTGGGGGCGGGAGTTGCCCCCGTGGTGGAGATGCTGGAGGCCGGGGTGCCCGTGGCCCTGGGCACCGATGGGGCCGCGAGCGCGGGGACGCTGGACATGTTCGCCGCCATGCGCCTGGCGGCATTGATGCCGCGCGGCATTTCCGGTGATCCCACCCGGCCCGACGCCTACCGGGTGCTGGAGATGGCCACCGCCGGGGGAGCCCGGGCCGTCGGCCGGGAGCACGAGCTGGGGAG
Organism: Bacillota bacterium; assembly: GCA_030019365.1. NCBI lineage: Bacteria > Bacillati > Bacillota > Bacillota bacterium. The sequence continues at coordinate 1,735 of JASEFA010000007.1, read as the reverse complement.
GCTGGAGCCGGGGATGAGGGCGGACCTGGTGGTGCTCGACCTGCGGGTCCCGGGTAGCTGGCCCCTGCATGACCTTTACGCCGGCATCGTGTACTGTGCGGGCCCCCAGAATGTGGAGATGGTAATCGTGGACGGTCGCCCGCTCCTCCTGGAGCGGCGCCTGCTGACCGTGGACGTCCACCGGGTCATGGCCGAGTGCGAGGCGCGTGCTTCTCATTTCTCACCTTGAGAAGATCGTTGCGGGCGCGACCTGGTGCCGGTGCGGGGTGACGGGCCTCTCTGCCAAGGGATTTCGCCGCGCGGGGAGGTGGCACGGGACTTGCAAGGGCGTAAGCCGGGATGAAACACGAGGGGGACGGTCGCGTCCACCCGGCATACAGGAGGTACAAGAGGTAACGTGAAGACAGATGTGTTCAAGGGAAGGGACTTCATCTCCGAGTTCGAGCTCACCCGGGAGGAGCTGGAGACCATCCTGGAGGTGGCGTTCCGGCTGAAGGAAGACTATGCCCTGCGCCGGCCCCACCGGTTGCTGGAAGGCAAGAACCTGTTCCTGATCTTCTACAACCGGTCCCTGCGCACGCGCAACAGCTTCGAGGCCGGGTTCGCCCAGCTGGGCGGCCACGCCAACTATCTGGATGCGGACAAGGTCTACACTCCCGCCATCAAGGGGATGGAGAAGGCGTACACCACCGAGCGGGTGTCCGACGTGGCCCGGGTGCTGTCCCGCTACGGCGACGCCATCGCCATCCGCATTTACGGCAAGCCCACCGGCTGGGTTTACGGCCGGGGCAATGAGTACATCCGGGAGTTTGCCCGCTGGGCCACCATCCCGGTCATCAACATGGAAGACGACATGTGGCACCCGTGCCAGGCCATGGCGGACATCATGACCATGAAGGAGAAGCTGGGTGACCTGAAGGGTAAGAAGGTCGTGGTGAGCTGGGCATACTCCCCCAGCGTGGAGAAGCCGGTGGCGGTTCCCCAGAGCGCCGTGGCCATCTCCAGCTTCTTCGGCATGGACATCGTGCTGGCCCACCCCGAGGGATTCGAGCTCGATCCCGGGGTGATCGAGAAGGTGAAGGAGAACCAGCGCAGGTTCGGGGGCACCTTCGAAATCGTCCACGACATGAAGAAGGCCTTCCGCGATGCCGACGTGGTGTATCCCAAGTGCTGGGGGGTGCTCAAGCACATCCCGCCCCAGGCCAGGGCAGCGGACTGGGACGCCGTGGGGAAGCTGTTCGATGCCAACAAGCACTGGATTTGCGACGAGGATACCCTTAAGCTGGCCCGGCCTGATGTGCTGTACATGCACTGCCTGCCCGCCGACCGGGGCTTTGAGGTCACCGACGAGGTCATCGACGGTCCCAACTCGGTGGTGTTCGACGAGGCGGAAAACAGATTGCATGCCCAGAAGGCCGTGATGGCCCTCATCATGCAGTGAGCCCCCGTCCCGCCCCGGCGCTGGCCGGTGCCCGCCATGTGGCGCCACCGGACTGGCCAGCATCATGCAAGCGTGGGCTCCCGGCATATAGCCGCGTCCAGGTCGCTGCAGCCAGGGCGGGCTTCCGCCCTGGCGGCGCGGCGGGGCGGCGCGATGGGGCGGCGGGACGAGCCGGTGTGACGGGGCGGGGAGAATAGGGGCAGCAGGAGGAAAGGGAAGTGGCTAAGGAGCTTGTGGTGATCGCCCTGGGAGGCAACGCCATCCTGCAGCCCGGGCAGCGGGGTACGGTGGAGG
>JASEFA010000006.1 GCA_030019365.1 Bacillota bacterium | reverse complement strand
AGATTATCCTTCACCGCCGAGCAGCACACCAGGTGGGTACAGTTTGACGCTTACCGATTTTCTGGAGAGGATGATCCCGGCGTGGGACCGCCCTGTGCGGGAGTATTCTGCGTCGGACCTGCCGACCATGCCGGCCTCTGCAGTGGTCAGGACATCGTACCCGCGATCGCGCAGTACTGCAGCCAGCAGTGGGCGGACATCTTCGTCGGGGTAAAGCCGGATGGCAGCCATCAGTTTCCTTCCTGCGAGTCAGAGGCTGAAGGCGCGCCGTATTTGCGCGCATTTCCTGGTCGATTTCTTCCTTGTGGTCGTAGTAGTACGAGAGGGCGTCATAGACCTGGGCCAGCGTCAGGCGGGGGAATTCGCGGACGAGTTCTTCGGGGGTCATTCCCTGCCGCAGGACGTAGAAGACCACCGAACTCCTCGGGTGAGGTGGTTTAGTTCGGAGTGCCATGCCCAAGCTGGTGAAAGCCGACGCGCTCGTGCTGGACGACTGGGGTGTCAGACCGCTGGGAGGTCCGGATTGCCTGGACATACTGAGGTGATCGGCGACCGTCCAGGGACGCGGTCAACGGTAGTGGTCAGCCAGAGTCCCATCGACCACTGGCGCGCCACCATCCCCGACCCCACCGTGACCGTGGCGATGCCACCCTCAGCTCGTTCACAACGCAGACACGATAAGGGGGGAATTATTGACCAGAAGCGTGAAGCACTATCAACTAGAAGCCGACGAAACGATTCGTGACCACCTACCAGCGTTGCCTGGGTCCGACTGGCGCCATCGCGGGGAACTCTGGTCGAGGTCAAGTGGAACGGTGGTCGGCACCAGATGAGATCGTAGTCGTCACATAGCACCCTGGTCGAATTCGGTGGAATGCGCAGGGAATATCAAACTTTTACAGACGGCGCGAAAAGGTGAGGAGCGGGCGAGGAAGAACCCTAATTGAGGACGCTGAGCTCAAAAGGCCAAGGGGTGATTTGCGGGATGGGGTGAGGGTTTGCTGGCGTTCAGAGGGCTTGGTCCGTCGGGACACAACTCTTGAGGCTGCGCTTGATTTGTTGGTGAAGACGCGCTTGCCAGGAGTAGTGGTGCTGGATGAATTCGATAAACCCATTGGTACTGCCACCGTCCATTCCTTGTTAGCTGCCGTCCACGCTGGGGTGTCGTTGGCTTGCTCGGTCGAGCAGTTGGCGCTGGATCCTGTAGAGACGGCGTCGTTGCGCGCGGGGCGCCTGGAGGTGCATGGTTGCGGCCCGCTGTGGGCGGTGGTTAGAGAAGGCGGAAGATGCCTTGGTGTAGTCACAATCGGCGATGCCCTCAACGCGGTGAGAGAGCAGTGCACTGAAGTCGAGGAACAGTTGAGAGCTATTCTGGACTCGGGCATGGGGTCTGTCTTCATTGCCGATGGCGAGGGAAGAACCGTCAGGGTGAGCCGCGCATTTTGTGACAGTTGCGGGGTGAACGAAAGCGAAGTTATCGGCAGGCACGTCAGGGAGTTGGAGGAGGAGAAGTTGTTCTATCCATCCGTTACTGTGAAGGTGTTAAAGAACCTCAAGAGAGAATCGGTCGTACAAGATACTCGGAGCGGAAAGAAGCACTTGGCGGTCGGTGTTCCGGTTTTTGGTCCGAATGGGGCGCTCAAGTGGGTGGTTACAGCTTCCCGCGATGTGACCGAGTTGGTCACCTTGCGTAAGGAATTGGAAGAGGCTAAAGCCCTTTTAAGCCGTTATGACGAAGAGCTTGCCCGGGTGCGGGCTGTCCAAAGCCGTGTCGATGGGGTTGTCGCGAGGAGTCGCGCCATGCAAGAACTGGTGGACCTGGCCCAGAGGCTTGCGCAGGTGGATTCGACCGTCTTGGTGCTAGGCGAGTCTGGCGTAGGGAAGGAAGTTTTCGCTAAGATGGTCCACAACTTCAGCGCGCGCAAGGGAAAGCCTTTCCTGGCCATAAACTGCGGGGCGATACCAGACCAACTGTTGGAGTCAGAACTCTTCGGTTACGAGCCGGGTGCATTTACCGGGGCGACCCGGAGCAAACCCGGGCTGTTCGAACTGGGAACTGGGGGCACAATTTTCCTAGATGAGGTGGCGGAATTGCCCATTCGGTTACAGGTGAAGCTCTTGCAGGTATTGCAAGACCGAAAGATCATGCGTCTGGGCGGCGGGCGGCCAATCCCGGTAGATGCCCGCATTATGGCAGCAACAAACCGGGATCTTGAGGCGATGGTGCGTAGTGGTCAGTTCCGGGAGGATCTGTTTTACCGCCTTAACGTGATTTTGGTGAGGATACCGCCGTTGCGGGAAAGACAGGAAGATATCCCTGATCTTGCCTGCCATTTTCTCGAGCGGTTCAACACGCGATACGGTAAGAACAAGCGGTTTGCGGAAGAGACAATCCAGGCGTCTTTGGACTACCACTGGCCGGGAAACGTCCGGGAACTCGAGAACGTAGTAGAAAGGCTGGCCGTGACTGTGTCCGGTGATGTTATTGGACCCGAAAGTCTGCCCCCACAGTTTCTCGGTACCCAGGCAGGTAGCCATAACGGCGGTACCGTTGTGGTCAAAGGATTGGTTCCCCTCCGTGAGGCAATTTCTTGCCTGGAACGCCAGCTCCTTGAGAAAGCTGTTGAGTGCACTCGCAGTACTTATGAAGCGGCGCGGTTGCTAGGCGTTGACCAGTCTACTGTTGTGCGGAAGTACCAAAAGTACTTCGGCCGAGCGGCGCCACAACTCCGAAGATCGAGACACAAATAACCAGCATGGTCTAACTGCGATGCACTGATGCATCGAGCTTGATGGGAAAGTGCATTGTCCATTCTTTCTTGCCGTGAACGGTAACAAGTAACTTAGCGCGTTCATCCTGCCCTCGGTGCCGATGGAGAGGTGCATTGGCTTCATATTGCCAACCTCTGTTTGGTTGCCGTGAGAATAGGTATACGGAAGGGCCTATCGTGCCGTGGTTAGGGTGGCGCGCCGGAGAGCCCTTGGCACGGTTTTTGCTGCCACGATAACTGGCGAGGGCTGGCAGTTGGATCAAGCTGGGAGGGAATGAGAGATGGTAATAGTTGTGGTTGGCGGGGCGGGCGCCATGGGTAAGGCGGCCGTGCGTGAATTGGTAGACCACCCCGAAGTCGAAAAGATAGTCATAGCTGATGTAAGGTTGGATGCGGCTCGGGCCCTCATCAACCAGATTGGGAGCGACAAACTAGTCGCCTGCAGAGTCGATGTCAATGATGCGCCGTCTCTTGAGGCCGCTCTTCGCGGAGCCACCGTGACAGTAAACTGCACCTGGTACGAGTTCAACGTCGGCGTGATGGAGGCGTGCCTGAGGGCAAACTGCCATTACGTTGATCTGGGTGGGCTTTATCATGTAACCAAGAAACAGTTGGCGCTCCATCAACAGTTCGAGGCAGCCGGTCTTTCTGCAGTGCTGGGCATGGGTGCAAGCCCGGGCATGACCAACGTCTGCGTGGGCATGGCGCTCAAGCGGATGGATCGGATTCGGGGGATCCACATCCGGACGGGTGCCCGGGGGGGAAAGGGGTTCGCGTACGCCGCCCGGACCATAATTGATGAGTTGACTCTCAAGCCTGTAATTATGCTGCGGGGGCGCCTGTGTGAAGTGGAACCATTTTCGGGTCGGGAGAGATATGTTCTTCCTGATCCGGTGGGGGAAGTTGAGGGTTTCTACGCCATCCATTCTGAACTGGCGACGCTCCCTAATATCCCGGGGATAACAGATGTTACGTTTCGCGTGGCGTTTTCTCCTCACCTCGTCGCCGTTGCTGATGTTTTGAGGGATCTGGGCCTGCTGAGTTCTGAGTCGGTTGAGATCAAAGGAGTGTGGGTAAGCCCGAAGGAGTTCCTGTACACTTATCTGAGCCGCCTCCCTGAGCCCACGGACCTTACGGAATACAAGGCCTTCCGGGTGGACGTTAGGGGGGAGGAGGGGGGCCGCGAGGTTCGACGGATTTACGAGATTGCGGTGCCATCGCGCCCCGAGTGGAATTTGCGCGCCACAGCGGTGTGGACGGGAGTCCCCGCCGCGCTTGGCGCAGTTTTTGTGGCACGAGGGGAGGTGCCGCCGGGCGTTCACGCGCCCGACAGGGCATTGGATTGCGATGATTTCAGCGCTGCCCTTGCCACTCGGGGACTTAGCATCCGAGAGAGTATTGCGGAGGTAAGATGACCGATGTACTGTGCCTGGTTGCTTCACTATGTCGAGGCCGGGAGTTAATCCTTCGCCACACTTGCCTGCCTGAAGAATGGCCTTCTGTGGCCCTTTCCAAGTCCGGATTCAGCTATTGGCGAAACTCAGGTTAATGGGAGGAGGTGGCATGCGCTTCGTACAGCTACATGGTGGGGAGGCTGGTAAAGTGTTTGTGATTCGAGCAGGCTTTCAATGCGAGGCGGCACACGGATTATGGAAAACTGAGGGAGGTGACGGGTGATGGTGCCTGAGGCTTTGTTCCCGATCTTTTACGGGGGTTTGGTCATTCTGGCATCGCTGGTCGGTTTGATTTCGTGCTCAAGGGCCCTAGCGAAAGGCCCTGGGGTCCACACCGGAGGTGATAGACGATGACTGGTCCTTGGAGCTTTGCGGTGGGGGTATTCGTCAGCTTCGCTCTATACGTGGCGGTGGGAAACTATGCCGGCGCGCGGGTGAAAACGCTCAGCGACTACTATGTTTCGGGTAGGGCTGCTCCTACCATCCTGGTGGTGGGTACGCTGGTTGCGTCCTACCTTAGCACAGTTTGCTTCATGGGCGAGGTTGGTTTTTCATACCAAGGGTACCTGCTTCCGCTGCTGACGTTAGCTATCATGTCCGGGGCAGGTTACCCCGTTGGTTCCATCTACTTTGGTCGCTACCTGCGGAGGTCGCAGGCCTTAACGGTGCCCGAGTATTTCGGCAAGCGCTTCAACTCCCCGTTGCTTCGGATAATAATGGGAACGATCACGGTGGTGGGTATCGGCTGTTACCTCGTTGCGGTCAATCAGGGCTTGGGGCTCCTCTTGAGTGAGCTTCTCGGCATACCGTATCGGTGGGCTCTCGTCATAGCATTCGTAGTTTATGGCTCATTTACGTTTTACGCTGGCTCTCGCGGTGTCATCATTACTGATACCATAATGTTCCTCGCATTCACGCTGGCGGCGTTGCTAGTGGTTCCGTTTATCCTGTCGGCGGCCGGTGGATGGCACAGCGCGGTGGAAAGCCTGTCTAGGCTACCTGCTCGCCCCGATATCCTCAAGTGGCATGGGTTAACTGGAGAAGGGGCAATTTGGGCTAACCCGTCCGACGCTTTGGTGTGGGCGTTCCTGATAGGAGTAATTTGGTTTCTAGTAGTGGGAACGAGCCCGTGGCAGGCTAGCCGTTACCAGATGGCAGCCAGTGAACATGTTGTCCTGCGCTCTGGGATCGTTGCTATGCTCGCGTTCAGCGTGATGTATCTTGTTCTGCAGTTCGGAGCTGCATCCGTAGCTGTCATTAACCCAAACGTCAAGCCTTTTGAAAGGGTTCTCATTTGGGCGAGCATGAACCCGAGCGTGGTACCAACCTGGCTGGGCGTGTTGACCATCTGTGCCATCTTCGCTGCGGGACTATCTTCCTGTTCCACCTTCCTCTCCCTGGTCGGTTTCTCACTGGCGTACGATATTCTGCCGTTCGTTCGTCGGGGGCAACCGGCAGAGGAGCGCTTCGTACTTCGTGTGTCGCGCATTTGCATGGGCGTTGTGGCGTTGATAGCTATGCTGCTGACCCTTTCCCCGCCCCCCGCTATCCTCTGGATCGCTTATTTTGCGGCAACCCTCTTCGCCGCATCTTGGGGACTCTTGGCCTTCGCGAGCGTCCACTGGCCGCGGGTGACCCGAGCGGGTGCTATCGCTTCCGTGCTTCTGGGGTCCTCAGGCGTGGTGGTGATGCAGGCCTTGAAATCTTTTGGTCGGTTAAGCCTTCCCATTTACCTCGACCCCACCCTCGTGGGCATTGTCCTGAGCGCGGTCGGAATGGTAGCGGGGTCTTTGCTGACCCGGCCTACACCTGAGGAGATGGACTACAGGCGAGGTCTCCTCGCTCCCGTTGAGTCGGTTTCGGCCAGCCAGTGGATTACCACACGGAATTATTATCTGGCCGGCGTTGCCGTGGGGATCGTGCTGGTAATCGGTTTGTACGTCTTTTACTACTTGCCGGCGGCCCTTGGTTTGGCGGGTTGAAGCGGTCGGGTCTGGGCGACTATCGGTGATGGATTGAGCCTACGGGATGAGCGGGGATCCGGCGGAAACCGGGCGGGTGGAAGGGTGAGCGACCGGATTTGTTGGATCCCCGCTCGATGGTCGAGGGAGGGTGGGAGCGTGTACGGCGGATTCGCCGGGAAAGTCTTGCATGTACACCTGGGTACTCAGGATGTACGGGCCGTTCCCTTGCGTGAAGAGCGTGCCCTCCTGTTGGGTGGTCGCGCTTTGGGAAGCCGCTTGCTTTACGAAGAAACTGTTCCCCAGGTCGATCCCCTTGGGGAGCAGAATCCGCTGATTTTCGTGACGGGTCCCGTCAACGGTACCCTGGTTCCGCTGGCCGCAAAATGCGTGCTCGTGACGAAATCTCCGGCTACAGGAGCTTACTGCGATTGCACGGTGGGGGGATTCCTAGCGTCTGCTATCAAGTACGCCGGTTACGATGCCGTAGTGATTAAGGATAAATGCCCTGAACCCTCTGTACTCGTGATCACCGATGATCGCGTGGAATTCATGCCCGCTCGTGACCTGTGGGGATTGGGGGCGTGGGAGGCAGAGAAGAAAATCAAGGAGCGTTTGGGCATCCGATACCAAGTGGCCGTTATCGGGCCAGCCGGAGAAAGGCTTTCGCCTCTCGCCAATATCAGCCATGACCTGTATCGGCAGGCCGGCCGAGGCGGACTCGGGGCAGTAATGGGCTCCAAGAACTTGAAAGCGGTGGCGGTCAGCGGCACCAAGCCCGTCCACGTGGCAAAGCCGGCTCGGTTCGAAGACGCCTGCGGGAAGCTATTCCAAAGGCTCAGGGATCTCCGGCTCGGGGGCGACGCGTGGACGGATTCGCTGGTCCGTTTCGGCACCACCATGTTTACCGACGTCCTAAACGAGCAGGGAATGCTGCCCACCCGCAATTTCTCGGATGGTCGTTTTGACAGCATTGATTGTATATCCGGTCAGGCCATGAGGGAGCGGATATTCGTCAGGAACCGTGGTTGCCAAGCGTGCACAGTGGCCTGCGGTAAGTTTGTCCGAGTCGAAAGCGGTCCGTACGCCGGGGCGGTGGTAGGGCCGGAATACGAGACTATCTTCGCTTTGGGGTCGAACTGTGGTGTATCCAGCATCGAGGCTATCGCCAGGGCTAACCAGTTGTGTGACGACCTCGGTCTGGACACCATCTCGACCGGTGTGACAATTGCCTTTGCCATGGAGTGCTACGAGCGCGGACTCGTGACCAAGGCTGACCTGGCAGGACTTGACCTGAGGTTCGGGGACGCGGAGGCCATGCTGGAAGCCATCCGCCTCATGGGCTTGCGCCAAGGCGTGGGTTATCTTCTGTCCCAGGGCGTGAAGCGACTTGCACAGGCGTGGGATATTCCCGAGGCGTACGCCTTCGCCATGCATGTGAAGGGTCTCGAAATGCCTGGCTACGAGCCTCGGGCAACAGCAGGTATGGCTCTGGCTTACGCGATCTCCGATCGAGGTGCCTGCCACCTCAGGGCGTGGACACCCAGACTGGAGGTTTACGGGGACTTGCCTCCACTCGCTACCGAGGGTAAGGCGGAGGCAGCCGCAGTTCTGGAACAACGCAAGCTCGTGATGGACTCCCTTGTCATTTGCGACATGATGGGCGTGGTCCCTGAGCACGCGGAGGCCGTTAGCGCGCTGACAGGCATGGTGGTGACGCCGGTGGTAAACGCGAGGTGGCCTTCGCTGATGGAAGAGTTCATCGTGAGAATAGGCAACCGCACCTCTCACGTGGCTAAGAAACACACCATGACCGCACGGGCATTTAACGTCCGCGAGGGCTTTACGCGCAAGGACGACACCTTGCCTGAGCGCGTCTTCTGCGATCCGCTGGAAAGTGGGCCAGCCGCCGGGCATAGGTTGTCGCAGAATGGATTCGAGCAGATGCTATCCGATTTCTACCGTCTCAGGGGTTGGGACGAAGAGGGACGACCGTTACGGGCACGGGCAGAGGAACTCGGATTGGCGGAACTGCTGGCAGATGTAGTGGTGTAGGGGCAGTGGAAGTAAGGGTCAAGTACTTTGCGGTTTTCCGGGACGCTTCGGGCAGGGACGGGGATATTCTTCGCCTGCCGGACGGAACCATGGTTTGGGATCTACTGGAACTCCTGGTGGGGCAGTATGCTGAGGGGTTTCGTGCTTTCCTGGGCGACCCGGCAGCCGGGAAACTCAAGGCGGGCGTGTTGGTCTTGGTGAATGGGAGGAACGTGACGACGCATGGAGGGCTTAGTAGGCGGCTGCAGCACGGTGATATTGTGTTGCTGCTGCCTGCTATTAAGGGCGGAGTCGGGTGGTGAGGAGGGAAGCCGAAAATGGCGTTGATACTGCGGGCGGACGCCCGGAAGTGCGTTGGCTGTCGTGCTTGCGAACTCGCTTGCGTGTTTCAGCACGAAAAGCGGTTCCGGCCCCTTAAGAGTCGGATCCGGGTCTTCAGCGGTTACCCGGAGCCAGGATTGGATGTGCCAGTCTTCTGCCAACATTGCGGCGATATGTACTGCGCTCGGGCTTGTCCCGCAGAATGTATATCGCGGCAGCCGGACACGGGTGCAGTGGTCATCGACGAGGATTGTGCGGGGTGTCAGGCCTGTGTTTCCGCCTGCCCTATAGGGGCCATAACTTGGGACTACGAGCGCAACATACCCGAGAAATGTGACCTTTGCGGTGGGTCACCGGCCTGTCTTGAATACTGCCTTCATGGGGCGCTGGTAACCTCTGAGGAAGCTGCAGGGGAAGGGGACCTTTTGCATGACTACGTGTGCGGGAACAGACAGGATTTCGCTGGCTTCCTAGCCCGGCTACATGGTGGACGGGGAGGTGAAGAGCGTGAGGATTCATGACCACCCTATACTGGGGCCGCTCCCTTCCGTGCGCGAAGTGAAGCTCCTATTCAATGGGCGTCCCATCATGGCAAGAGAAGGAGAGCCGATCGCTGCTGCCCTCGTGGCGGCGGGAGTGTGGGAGTCTCACTGCAGCCGGAAGGCAGGTGAACCCCGTGGTCCTTTTTGCATGATCGGCCGGTGCACCGATTGCGTGATGGTAGTGAACGGTATTCCCAACGTACGGACCTGTATCACGCCTGTGGAGGAAGGGATGGGGGTGGAGACCCAGGTCGGAAGGGGAGAAATGAAACATGCTGAAGGCTGAATTGGCAGTGGTAGGGGCGGGTCCCGCCGGGCTGGCATGTGCCATCGAGGCTGCACGAGCCGGAGTGCACACGGTCGTGGTAGACGAGAATGACCGGCCGGGGGGCCAGCTATTCAAGCAGATCCACAAGTTCTTCGGGTCGGCGGAACACTGGGCTGGTCGTCGAGGTTTCGAGATCGGCGAAGAATTGCTTGCCGAGGCTTCCCGCCTGGGAATTCGGGTTCTGCTGCGCCACGCCGCAGTCGGTTTGCGGCTGGGGGAAGAAGGAGGTTTCGAGCTCTGGGTGTGGGATCAGGCTCGAGGGCTCTTGGGAAGGCTTTCGGCAGATAGGGTGGCGATTGCCACCGGTGCCTCGGAGAACGCCCTCGCTTTTCCGGGTTGGACGCTTCCGGGGGTCATGGGCGCTGGCGCGGTCCAGACGTTGCTAAACGTCCATCGCGTATTGCCGGGAAGGCGGGTTCTCATGGTAGGGTCAGGCAATGTGGGCCTCATCGTGAGTTGCCAGTTGTTACAGGCGGGAGTGCGTGCGGTGACTGTAGTGGAATCGGCTGCGGCCGTTGGCGGCTACGAGGTTCATGCCGCGAAAATCCGCCGTTACGGCGTGCCTATCCTTCTTCGCACGACCGTGCGGCGAGCTTGGGGGGATGGTCGCACGAAGGGAGTCACTTTAGTAAGGTTGGACGACAATGGGTCCCCGATACCAGGGTCGGAAGAAGACCTCGCCGTGGATCTGGTTTGCGTGGCAACCGGGCTGAGTCCCTTGGCCGAATTGGCCTGGCTGGCCGGTTGCAAGTTCACTTACAGTCCCATCCTGGGGGGTTTTGTGCCGGTGCACGGCCCGGACATGCAAACGTCAGTCCGGGGAGTTTACGTGGCAGGAGATGCCTCCGGCGTAGAAGAAGCCAGCGTTGCTTTGGAGGAGGGACGTTTGGCCGGCGTTTCGGTGGCCATGTCGCTGGGCCGAACAGACCTCGAGCGTGGTCAGCGGGCGCAAGCGGAGATCGCGCGGCGATTGGAAGACCTCCGGCGGGGTCCTTTTGGGGAGAAACGTCAACATGCCAAGCAGTGGATCCATGATCAGGTGGTGGGAGCATGAAGACCGGGGGACCTGAACATGCAGTGGGGATACCAAAGTCGCAGCCGCACGCCGTGATCGAATGTCCGCAAGAAATACCCTGCGATCCGTGCGTGGAGGCTTGCCCTCATGGCGCCATAAGGAAAGAAGGCTCGATAGCGAGCATCCCCGTGCTGGATGAGGAACTTTGTCAGGGGTGCGGTGAGTGTATACCAGCCTGCCCGGGGCTGGCCATCTTCCTCGTCGACTCTTGCTATTCAGAGGATTGCGCCCTGGTGGGCCTGCCTCATGAAATGCTGCCCATGCCGGTGGCCGGTGAGCGCGTGCGCCTTTTGGATCGGTGCGGGCGGGAAGTGGGCGTAGGTACGGTAACGGAGGTCAGACTCCGCGGGGCGTATGACCGCACCGCCGTGGTGTATGTTGCGGTTCCGAGAGGCCTCGAGGATGTGGTGCGTGCAGTTGCCGTCTTGCCTCCGGACGATCACTACGTGTGTCGCTGCGAGGAGGTCACACGGCAGATGATAGAGAGGGCTGTAGAGGACGGAGCGACTACCGTTGATGCCGTCAAGCGGCTGACACGTGCTGGTATGGGCCTGTGTCAGGGCAGAACGTGCCGGCGCCTGGTATCGGCGATAATTGCGGAGAAGACCGGTAAGCCGTTGGAGGAAATTCTCCCGGCGACCACTCGCCCTCCCTTGCGGCCCTTACCGTTGGACGTTATTTGCCGGGGAGATGATGAGCTATGAAGAGGACGGCTAACGTGGTAATCATTGGTGGAGGAGTAGTCGGCTGCGCAATAGCCTATTCGCTTGCGAAGCGGATCAATGACGTGGTACTGGTCGAGAGAGAGGGAATTGCTTCTCAGGCGTCGGGGTCCAACTATGGCATGGTTTGGCAGCAGACCCGACTACCAGGTCTTGATTTGACCATGGCTCGGCGTTGCCTGGCGATGTATGATTACCTTCGTGAGGAGGTGTTCGATATTGACATCGAATACCAGAAACGAGGGGGCATGACGCTGGTCACAAGTGAGGCGTCGGCCCGCGTTATGGAGAAGGTGGTGCAGGAAAAGCAGCGGCTGGGAGTCCCTGTACGTTTCGTCTGGGCGGGGGATGTGAGGCACCTCGAACCCAATGTATCAGCGGAAGTGGTGGGGTCGACCTGGTGCGAAGAGGAAGCGCAACTTAACCCCATGCTGGTCAGCCTGGCGTTCGCAAGGGCAGCGAAGCGGCACGGGGCGGAAATCAACACTGAGACAGAGGTAGCGGGTATTCGCGTAGAGAGGGGACGCGTTCGCGGGGTGAAGACGACTCGCGGGGAGATCGAGACAGACGTGGTGGTCAACGCTGCCGGTTGCTGGGGGAGACAGGTTGCGCGTCTCGCGGGCGTGGACGTTCCGGTGTGGCCGCAGAGGCTGCAATCAATGGTGACAGAACCTATGCCCGATCTGGTTTACCGCGTGCTGCAGGGCGGCCGGGAAGTAACAGAGGAAGAGGCGGAACACCCGGAGAAGGTTCTAGCTTTTGCTGTGGAACTCAGAGGAACTCCCACAGAAGAAGCGCTTCCGCGCGAGAAACTCGAGGATTCCATATTCCCTTACATTAAACCTACTGTGTCTGGCAATATGGTGATCGGGACTACCAGCGAGTTCGTGGGTTACGATAAGACGACGTTGCCCAGGGCTCTTACTTTGATGGGGCAGAAGGCAGTGCGGTTGGTGCCGGCCCTCCGCCGGGCGAACATCATACGGAGTTGGAGCAATTTTGTGCCTTTCACGTTTGATTCTCTGCCTATCCTAGGAACGGTGCCGCAGGTAGAAGGACTGATCTTGGCCGTTGGACACGCTCATGCCATGTCACACGCTCCGGCCACAGGTGAGGCTCTGGCAGAACTGATTGTCAATGGTTCCCCAGACATGGATTTGAGCGAGGCGAGCATAGAGAGGTTCTCTTGCGGACGGGACTAGGAATAGCGGATAGTGGCCAGCGGAACGCAACTGTCAAGCTCACCGCGGCTCCGCAGGGCACACTTGTCCTAACGTGGGTGAGCGACCGGCAGGAGGTGTGAAGGGGTCTGCATACAAAGCGCATGCAAGGAGGATCCGTCATGGGACTCATCAGGTTGCGCACGGCTGTCCCGGGGCCGCGGGCGAAAGAGTTGCTTGGGCGGCGAGAATGCTTCGTGGCCCCAGGGGTTTCCGCGGCTACTCCCCTTTTTGTGGAGCGGGCGGCGGGTGCCGTGGTCGAGGACGTGGACGGCAACGTGCTCATCGATTTCGCGGGTGGTATCGGAGTGCTGAACGCCGGCCACTGCCCGCCGCCCGTAGTCGAAGCAGTGCGGGATCAGGTGGGCCGTTTCCTGCACACCTGCTTCATGGTGGTGGGATACGAGTCGTACGTCGACCTGGCGGAAGCCCTGGCCAAAGTGGCGCCCGGCCCGACGCCGAAGAAGGACATGTTCGTGAACAGCGGGGCCGAGGCGGTGGAGAACGGGGTGAAGATCGCCCGCAAGGCGACGGGACGGCAGGCGGTGGTGTGCTTCGACCATGCCTTCCACGGCCGCACCCTGCTCACCATGACCCTCACGGGCCACCTCATGCCCTACAAGGACGGCTTCGGCCCCTTTGCGCCCGAGGTGTACCGGTTCCCCTACGCTTACTGCTACCGCTGCGCCTATGGCAAGACCCATCCCGGCTGCGGGCTTTACTGCCTGGGTGCCTTCGAGGAGGGCCTGGAGGAGAAGGTGGGCGGGCGGAACGTGGCCGCCCTGGTGGTGGAGCCGGTGCAGGGGGAAGGCGGGTTCATCGTGCCCCCGCCCGGGTACCTGCGTGGTTTGAAGGAGATCTGTGAGAAGTACGGCATCCTGTTTGTGGCGGACGAGGTGCAGACGGGGTTCGGCCGCACCGGGAAGCTGTTCGCGGTGGAGCACGATGGTATCGAGCCCGATCTCTTGCTGGTGGCCAAGTCCATCGCCGCCGGGCTGCCCCTGGCGGGGGTGATCGGCAAGGCGGAGGTCATGGATGCGGTGCACAAGGGGGGCATCGGGGGCACCTACGGTGGCAACCCGCTTTCCTGTGCCGCGGCCCTGGAGGTGCTGAAGATCATCAATGATCCTGCCATCCTGGCGCGCGGTCGGCAGGTGGGTGAGCGGCTGGCCGAGTTCTGCCGCGACCTGCAGGCGCGCCACCCGCTCGTCGGTGACGTGCGCGCCCTGGGTGCCATGGTGGCCATGGAACTGGTGAAGGACCGCGAGACGAAGGAGCCGGCCACGGCGGAAACGGCTGCGATCATCCAGTACGCCTACGAACACGGGTTGATCCTGCTCAAGGCCGGCCGCTACGGCAACGTGCTGCGCTTCCTGCCCCCGCTGGTGATCACCGACGAGCAGCTTGAGGAGGGCCTATCCGTCCTGCGTGAGGCGGTTGCTCGGGTGACAGGACGGTAGGGTGTTCCAGGGGCCAGGGATGCATACGCGGCGTGGGTGCTACCTCAGGTGCACGGAGGCAGAGACAGTGGGAGGTCACGGCTGCGGCTGCCGTAGAGTTCGAACGTGGAGGCCTGCTGCTGGCTTTGCGGGCAGGTTGGTCGCCTGTTCAAGCGCTCAACGCCCTGGGCTTCGGCCGGCGTGAGGGCGCTGGTGGGAGGCCCTGCTGGACGCGTTCGGGCGGCGGGGGGTTGTGTCCACGCCGAGGACGAGGATGGTGTGGTGAGCACCATGCCGGTGCGAGCAGCACCGGTGCGCCGGCCAATTGGCGCTCTGCAGGGTGCTGTGAAGCGTCAGCCGGGCACAGCGTGACACGGGGGAGGGAATAGAGTGGGTAGTTGTCGGATCGCGGTCGAGGCGGGCGCGGAGCGGCTGCGCAACTACGTGGGGGGCAAGTGGGTGGAGTCCCGTTCCTCGGTGTGGGAAGAGGTGAGGAACCCGGCTACGGACGAGGTGCTTGCCCTGGTCCCCTTTTCCACCAAAGAAGAGGTGGATGAGTGCGTGGCGTCGGCCAAGAGGGCGTTTCCCGAGTGGCGGGCGACTCCTGCGGTGGAGAGGTGTCGTTACCTCTTCCGCCTTAAGCACCTCCTGGAGGAGAAGCAGGCGGAACTGGCCCGGGTGATTACCCTGGAGCACGGCAAGGAGTACCGGGCGGCCTACGGGGAGATGCGGCGGCTGATTGAGATGGTGGAGGTGGCCTGCGGTATTCCCACGTTGATGATGGGTGATTATTCGGAGCAGATCGCACCGCGGATAGAGGAATACAGCATCCGGGTGCCGCTTGGTGTTTTTGCGATGATCCCTCCCTTTAATTTCCCGGGCATGGTGCCGTTCTGGTTCATGCCCTGGGCGGTGGCGTTGGGGGACACCTACATCATCAAACCGAACCGGCAGTGCCCCATAACCCAGCAGCGGTTGTTTGAGCTGATAGAGGAGGTGGGGTTCCCGCCCGGGGTCGTGAACTTGGTCAACGGAGGTAGGGAGGTAAACTCTTGCCTTATTGAGCACCCCGATGTGAAGGGAGTTTCGTTCGTCGGATCCACGGAGGGGGCAAAGGCGATTTACCGCATGTGTGCCGAGCACGGCAAGCGGTGCCAGGCGCAGGGGGGTGCCAACAACTTCCTGGTGGTGATGCCCGATGCCGACCTGGACACCATCATCCCGAACATCATGGAGTCGTGCTTCGGCAACAGCGGGCAGAGGTGCCTGAGTGGCGGGGTAGTGGTGGGAGTGGGCCCTGTATACGAACGGTTGAAAGAGAAGTTCCTGGAGGCGGCCAGTAATCTGAAGGTGGGGTGCGGTCTCGACGAAGACACCGACCTCGCGCCGGTCGTGTCCCGGGAGGCCTTGCACAAGTTGCATGAGGCCATAGACCGGGGCATCCGAGAGGGGGCGAAACTGCTGCTTGACGGTCGGGGTGTTAAGGTACCCGGCTACCCCAACGGCTACTTCCTGGGTCCCACGGTATTTGAGGCCGAGCCTGGTATGCACGTGTTCGATGAGGAGATATTTGGCCCTGTACGTTGCCTGAAGCGGGTGGAGACGCTGGACGAGGCGATTGAGCTGATTAACTCGAGCCGCTATGGCAACGCGGCCACCATCTACACCCAGAGTGGGGCCTGGGCCCGGGAGTTTCGCTTCCGGGTGGAGTGCGGGAACGTGGGGGTCAACGTGGGTGTGGTGGCACCCATGGCGTTTTATCCCTTTGCCGGGATGAAGGATTCGTTCTTCGGGGACCTGCACGGACAGGGCAAAGACGTCCTGGACTTCTTTGCGGATCGCAAGGTGGTCATCGAGCGGTGGTTCCCAGAGAGGGAAGTGCGGGAGCGATGGTTCTAGAGCGAGGCGTACGTTCGATCCGGTTAGGGGAGCGTTCAATATCTGTGCAGGCTGCATAACTTGGGAGAGTTTACGCTTGAATGTGAGAGGCTTGGTGCCAAGTTCTTAATCACCAGCCGTGTCATTTGCGAAATCAAGGTTTAGATTATCAGCCGACACAGCTTTTGGGTTGAGTGCCAGGGTTATCGGTTAACCTGATAGACGGGGATGTTGCGGGATGTCCGGAACCTTTGGGATGAAGAAGCGATACTATCATTGTCCTATGAACACAGGGAAGCTCGTATTTGATGCCATTCGCGATGCAGAAAGTTCGCTTGTGGCGACGGAGCGCGGTATGTGCAAACTTCAAATAGTACAAGGGACCGGCGTGAAGACAGTGCGCCCCGTTGTGTTGCTTGCAAAATTATTGCGGCCGCAATGAAAAGTCCGGGCCTTTTCGGGGACACGGTAGTACACCAGCACCAGCACCGGGTCGAACAGGCGCAGGACGGGCGCGCGGTGGAGGTGTATCAGTTTCGGGGGGAGGGGAAAAGATGCGGCATGTGTACGTCCTCGGGGTGATGGGCTCGCCCCGTAAAGGCGGCAACAGTGACCTGCTTCTTAGCCGGGCTCTGGAAGGTGCCGCGGGGCAGGGTGCGCGCACGGAGAAGGTCTGCCTGGCCGACATGGACCTCCGTCCCTGCCTTGCATGCGAGGGCTGCCGGGCCGGGGGCAACTGTGTCCAGAAGGACGACATGCAGGAGCTTTATCCCAGGCTGCAGGCGGCCGCCGGCCTGGTCATTGCAACGCCGGTCTACTGGTGGGGTCCTTCTGCGCAGACAAAGGTGTTCCTTGACAGGTGGTATGCCCTCATTCCGGTGAGGGAGGCCATGGAGGGCAAGCGTGTGGCTGTGCTGTGCGCCCACGCAGACGACGACCCCGGGACGGCGCGCCATCTTCTGGGCATGTTCGAAGAGTCGTTCCGCTTCCTGAAGATGCGGCTGGTGGGGACCCTGGCGGTGGCTGCCGACAAGCGCGGCGGGGTGGCCGCGAACCGCGGCGCCCTGGCGCGCGCGGAAGAGCTCGGCCGGCTGGCGGCTTGCGCCTGTGCATAAGGCTTTTGATGTATGGGGGGGGCCCGTTTGCCTTGAGCCGAAAGCTTCAACGACCGGAAGAGCCCCTACCGCGTACACCATCCTGCTTCTGCGACACTTCCAGCAATAGCCAGGCACTCCCTGGGGCGGAGTCGTCTGTCTCGTTAACTATGCCTATGACTATTCGCGGCACGAATTTCAGCCCCAAACCAACATGACGCTCAAGCTGACGGTGCCTGCTGGTGCGGATGTTTCGGATTACGGCTAAGCTCGCGAAGCAAGCTCGTCGACCTTGACGCCGCGGCCGACCAGGTAGTTCTTAATGGCGTCCGGGTCGGGGAAGTGTTTCTTCGCCATTCCAGGTGCTCCTTCACGAGGGTGGGGCTGGTGCCGGTGATGCGGTGCATGGCCTTTTCGGGGACGCGGTAGTACACCAGCATCAGCACCCGGTCGAACAGGCGCAGGTAGGCGTCCACTGGGGAGGTGTCAGAGGTCAAGAAATTCACCCGGGGGTGCATCAAATAATTCACCCACCCCGGGACATGTGGCCTACCCTATTTGTACGACGGTGGCCACCCCCCCGGTGCAGTTGGTCCTCCATCTCCATCTGCTGATCGCAGGGAAGTGGGTTCGGGTGGCGAGGGGGTGTGGGTGGTGATGGCGAAGATAGCCAGTATGGCTCCGAACCCAGCTCCTCCACCTTGACCCGCGCTGGCCGAGGTAGGAGGCCATGGCCTCGCGCGTGGGCAGTGCTTCTCGATTAGTTCGAGGTGCTCCTTGAGCAGGCCCGGGCTGTGGTGATGCGTGGCATGGCGGACAAGCTCCTTCGCATAACCACTGCGTGGAATACGCAATAGGCGAAGAAAATCGGTCTTCCGCGGCCGGTTTTCGGGCAGGAAGCGGCCTGCTATCGGGCGAAAACCACTTCGCATAACATGAGCACCCCTTGCAAGGCGGGCGTACATACCCGTGACCGAGGAACTCTTTCGCCGCGCCCTGGCTTCCGTCCCGGCCATCCGCCGGGGCCTCGAGGCCCTGGAGAGTGCCACCCGGTTGGATGACCCGGGCGCCCTGGCGAAGGCGGCCAGCCTGCTCCAGGAGGCGGCCGGGGCTGCGGAGGACGGGCTGATGCCCTCGAGTTGCCGGTGGAGTACGCTAGGGCCAGAGAGGTAGAGTGGCAGGGATAACCACTCCAAGCCCGAGTCAAGCTCCCACCCTGACCCCGCGCTGGCCGAGGTTAGGAGGTGATTGCCTCTCGCGTGGGCAGGTGCTTGCTTGACGATGAGTTCCGGGTTCCTTGAGCAGGCCGAGGCTGTGGCCGGTGATCCCGGGCATGGGCTGAGGCGGCACCACGGAGTGGCGGAACACGGCTGTTGCCCTAGGTCAACACAGGGAAATAGCTACATTGCTCAGAACTTTCGGCTAGCTCACCTGGGGCGAATCGTCACTTGTTTCTCTAACACCAGGGCCAAGATTGCGGATTGTATCCCCGGCTGCAACGGCGCCGGCAAGACCACGACCATCCGCCTCCTCCTGAACTTCATTTTCCCCACCAGGGGAAGGGCCCGGATCTTCGGAATGGACTGCGTGGAGAAGAGCAGGGAAATCAAGCGACAGGTCGGGTACCTGCCCGGCGAGGTCGGCTATTACGGCGACATGCGTGTGAAGGATCTCCTCGCGTACTCGGAGAGGTTCTACGGGAAGGACTGTTCCGGGAGAGGCCGGGAACTGGCGGAAGCGCTGGATTTGGACCTGGAGGCCCGCATCGAGAACCTTTCCCTCGGTAACAAGAAGAAGGTGGGCATCGCGCAGGCACTCCTCCATTCGCCCCGGCTTCTCATCCTGGACGAACCCACGGGCGGCCTGGACCCGCTCATCCAGAAGCGCTTCTTCGACCTGCTCGGGGCGGAGAACAGGCGCGGCGTGACCATCTTCTTCTCATCTCACGTCCTCAGTGAGGTGCAGAAGTTCTGCCACCGGGTCGGGATCATCAAAGAAGGGCGCATCCTGCGGGTGGGCGACATCGAAAGGTTGCGAGGGCAGCAGTTGAGCTCCTCACCTTCGGCAACCTGGGATTCCTCGGTTCGGTGTTCGTGACCAGGAACCGGACGGTTTACTCGGGAGCGCACGGGTTCGTGCTGGTCATGTACGCGTTGCAGATAGGGGCGGACATCAGCGACAGGCTCAGGTTCCTCAAGTATGTGACCCCGATGAAGTGGGCGAGCGCCGCGTGGGATCGGCGGGGCGTACCTGGCCATCATGCTGGCAGTCAACGCTGCCGCGCTGGCCGCGACCTGCGCTGCGTACGGGCGGAAGGACATCCTGCTGTAGGTGCCGGACCCCGCCCGGCCCGGTCCCCGGGCGGCCACGCCCCCAGGCGATAAGGGGTGATCCTTTGGACGAACCGGGCAGGCTTCCAGCGGACAGGCGAGAGAAACTTGGAGGCATCTGTCAGGGAGTTCGCGGAAAAGGGGGTTGTCAGCAGCAGGCGAGATACCCAGCAAGCTATGCCGTTTCCCAGCAATACTTGCAGCCGACGGATGGAAGAGTGAGTCAAAGTACCGGTCACCGACCATTTCGAGCGGCAGGGAGCCATCCCTGGGGTGCTGGGCCTCAGCCCGTTGGGCAGGCAGGAGTTTGATGAACGGAGAGACCCGGCGGTGTGCGGTGAATCGCGGAGCGGGAATCCGTGTCATCGCAGAGAAATTGAAAGTTGCCAGGATAGGCATGCATGTTGTGATTAGCTGAGGGGCCTGCAAAATAATCTGTCAGGCCTCTCGTTTTGGAAGGAAGCCTGTGTGCGCCTATCTAATCATTACACACAGGATATGGTGGAGGTGGCCGCTAGTGGAGGAACTGAGCCGGGTGCGGCAGGTGATTGACCGGCGCTCCGGGTACGGGCTATCGGCCCATGCAGCGGCGGGGCGCGGTGGCGATAGCGCGGCGGGGCTTGCGGTTTGGGGAGCGGCTCCGGTCCAGGTCCGCCCTCGTGCTACCTGTAAGGAATCGCACGAGGCACGTCTGGTCAGACTGGAGGCGTTTATCCCAGGGGCTGCGTGCCCGAGGGGCACGTGGTCGGCGTCTCTCCGAGGGAGGCCGGGGCAGGGGGCTACCCCTATCCCGGGTGGCACGGGCGGCCATGCCGCACGGCCCGCCTGGTGATGGTCTATCCCCGGTCCCGGGGTGGGAATCCCCGGCGCAAATCGTCGGGAAAGCTGTTCGCCCGGCGTGCCTAACGATATTGCCAGGAAACTGCAGGTATCATTGAGTTTTCAGGAACGGTATGCCAGGGCTTCGACCAACACCATCGTGAGGGAGGCCGGCATCTCGAAGGGACTGCTTTTCCGCCATTTCGGGAGCAAGAAAGACCTGCACCTGGCCGCCCTGGACCATTGTCTCGAGGTCCAGGTGGGCTACTTCAAAGAACCAAGGCTGCCCTACCCGCCTTACATCATCGAGCGGGTCATCGAGGGGGGCCCCTCGGGCAGGGCGCCGCGCGCAACTTCATTCACGCGGGGCTGTTCGTGTGGGGCTTCTGCGCGCGCGGTCTGTCAGGGCGCGCGGTCTGTCATGTTGACAAGGAGCCACTGGTGGAGCATGATGGGTGCTGTGCACCGGCCTTTCCTGCTTTCCCGGGCGGGTACGGTGCGCTGCCACGGGGCGCGAGAGGGCCTTGGAGGCTGGTGCGGGGGGGGCAACGTGAGTGAGGGGGGCTACGTTGATACGGCTACTTGCTTTGGACCTGGATGACACCCTCCTGGGAGCGGATGGGTCGATCAGCGCTGAGAACCTGGCCGCCCTTGAGGAGGCGCGGAAGCGGGGGATCGGGATCACCATCGTCACGGGCCGGAGATGGCTCTCGGCGCGGGATTACGTGGCCCACGTCAAGCCCACCTACCCGGTGATCTGTTACTGCGGAGCGAAGGTGGTCGATCCCGCTGACGAACGGGTGCAGGAGATGCACGTGTTGCCCCCGGATCTGGTGAACGACCTGCTGGAGTTCCTGGCGGATGGCCCGGCTCTCTATGGACTGTATGTGGACGACGAGATATACACGCGGGTGTGGCTCAGACTCCCCGGTCGCACCCCCGACGGTCCCCCGCCGGGGGTGCGTGTGGTCCCCTCCGTTCCCGCTGCGTACCGGAAGCTGCGGCGGGACGGGCCGGTGCCGGTCCCCCAGTTTGACATCTTCGGCGAGGAGGCCGTGGCTGCCGTCCTGGAGGCATTCCCGGGGCGCGATGCTCGCTTCGTACCCCTGCGTTCGGGGGATCTCTGTTATCTCAAGGTGCTCCCGCGACCGGCGGAAAAGGGAGAGGCCCTGGCCCGCCTGTGCGCGCGGGCCGGCATCTCCCCGGAGGAAGTGGTGGCCATGGGGGATAGTCCCCTGGACGAAGGGATGCTCCGGTGGGCGGGTACGGGGGTGGCCATGCCCTGGGCGAGCGAGCAGGTCAAGGCGGCCGCCGACCTGGTCATGGACCCGGGCCAGCCTCACCCGGTGGCCGCCGCCATCAGAGCCCTGCTTTCCAGCTGACTCGGCCAGCTAGCCGTGGCAGCCCCCGACGGCACCCCGGGCGGTGCCCGCGGCCGGACGTCAGCCTTTCAACTCCACCAGAAGATGAAGGTGTCTATGATGGCGTGGACGGCGACGGCCAGGGCCAGGCCCCTGGTGCTGTGCGCGCTCCTGCCCAGGAACCATCCCAGCCCGGCCATGACCAGTGCTCCGGCCGGTCCGCTCGGCCGCGAGCTTGGTCCCAGGTGGATGAGGCCGTAAAGGAGGGCCTGGGACAGCAGGCCCCAGGTCGGCCCCAGGAAATCGACCAGTTGCACCAGGGCGAGACGCCGGAAGAGATACTCTTCCGCCAGGCCGTTGGATATCCCGAAGAAAACGCAGATGCCGGCAGCATACGGCCAGTACGTGGGAAGGTTGGTCACCAGGGGAGCGGGGGGGCGGTAGAGATAGCGGTAGAAGATGAGGACTGCCGCCGCCACGGCCATCCCCCGGACCCACCAGCCCGCAGTGACACGGCCCCAGGGTGCGCCCAGGTCGCGCATCCTCCAGCCGGCGATGAGGGCCACGAGCACGGCCGTCATGATCCAGACGACCTTGAATGCGGCGTTCGCCACTTCCGGGCGGGCGTTGGCGACGGAGGCGGGGAGCGCGGCGGGCGTGACCAGACCGGCCAGATAGAGGCCGAGGCACACCCCCAGCAGTGCGGTGGCGACCCCGCGGAATGCTCGGACCTGGGGAAGAAGGGTGGCGAGGCTGGCAAGGAGGAGGGCGCCGGAAAGGTACAGCAGGGTGGAGCCCCGGGCCAGGCCCATGGCGTAGCCCACCAGGCCCACGGTGGCCACGGTGAATGCGTAGTCTGCGGGACCGGCACTCCGGTCTCTCTTCCGTGTGCGTGCAGGCAAGGTGCCGTCGCTCCCTTCCGCCGGAGTAAGGAAACTCCCACCCGGGTTAGATTCGCCGGTTCCCGGCGCCGGTCCTGCGCGGACGCGGCGCCGCTCTGTTCCCGCCGGGCACCTGCCATGCGGTGATGCGGCACCTGCGGGCATGGTACGCCCCGCCCCGGGCAGGGGTGCGGTATGGGTGCAGCGAAGCTTTCGGGGCGGAGTTCCGCGCGAGATTACAGCGGCGACCGGGGAGGGATCGCAGCATGGTGTGGTGGTAGCTCTTCATGGCATTAGCGCGGGTGGGTATTCTGGGATAAGGAGGTCCCGCCTCCATATAGGCGGGGGGTGGGTGCGGGTGCCAGCAAGCGGACGGGCCATAATAGGGACAGCAGGACACGTGGACCACGGCAAGACGGCCCTCATCCGGGCCCTTACGGGAGTGGACACCGACCGTCTGCCGGAGGAAAGGGCGCGGGGGATATCCATCGAGCTGGGATTTGCCCCCCTGCGCCTGCCGTCGGGAAGACGGGCCGGGGTGGTGGACGTGCCCGGGCACGAGCGCTTCGTGCATCACATGGTAGCCGGCGCCGCGGGTATGGACCTGGTGATCCTGGTGGTGGCGGCGGACGAGGGCGTCATGCCCCAGACCCGGGAGCACGTGGAGATTCTCTCCCTGCTGGGAGTGCGGCACGGGCTGGTGGCCCTCACCAAGGTGGACCTGGTGGACCCCGAATGGCTCCAGATGGCGGAAGAGGACGTCCGCAATTACCTGGCGGGAACGTTCCTGGCGGATTCCCCCGTGGTCCCCGTCTCCAGTGTGACGGGGCAGGGGCTGGATACGCTGCTCGGAGAGCTCGATCGGTTGCTGGGCCGGGTGCCCGGTCGTGACTCCCGCGGCCCGGTGCGCCTGCCGGTTGATCGCGTTTTCACTGTCCCCGGATTCGGCACCGTGGTGACGGGGACCCTGGTGAGCGGTACGGTACGGATCGGGGATGCAGTGGAGGTGCTGCCGGGAGGCAGGGAGGCGCGGGTGCGCCAGGTCCAGGTCCATGGGGAACGGGTCGAGGAAGGGACGGCCGGGCAGCGGGTGGCGCTCAACCTGGCCGGCCTTGAGCACCGGCAGGTGGAGCGGGGGCACGTGGTGTGCGCCCCCGGCGTCTTTTCTTCCACGGCCCGACTGGCGGCGCGGCTGGAACTGCTGAATGGTGCGTCTTCACTGCGGTCGGGGACCCGGGTGCACTTCCACCTGGGCACGGCAGAAGCACCGGCCCGGGTGGTACTGCTCGACCGGGAGGAACTGGCGCCGGGGACCAGCTGCCTGGCCCGGTTCCGCCTGGAGGAAGAGATGGCGGCGGCGCGTGGAGACCGTTTCGTCATCCGTTTCTGGTCTCCGCCCCGCACCGTGGGCGGGGGGACCGTCCTGGCCCCCCATTCCCGGCACCGGCGCTATGTGGCATCCCACCTGGAATCCCTGCGCGAACTCGAGGGAGGGGGGATTTCGGGAGAGCTGGTGGCTCTCCTCGAAGAAGGTGATCCCCTGCACGCTGCGGAGGACCTGGTGAGCAGGCTGGGTCTGGCCCCGGCCGACGCTTCCGCCACGCTGAAGGAAATGCTGGTCGGGGGCCGGGTCGAGAGGATATCGGGGCCGGAGGAGGGGGGCGCCGGGGAGTGGTGGGCTTCCGCGGCGCGCATGTCAGCCCTGCGGCGGCGGGCGGCCGAGTTGCTGGCCGGCTACCATGCCCGGTATCCCGCCCGCGCAGGCATGCCGCGGGGGGAGTTGCGCCAGAGATTGGGAGTCGGAGACGCCCGCGCCTTTTCCGCGCTTCTCCTCCGGTGGGAGAGGGAAGGGATGGTACGCGCGGCGGGAGACCGGGTCTGCGCTTTCGATTTCCGCCCTGCCACCACGGGTGTCCTGGCGCACGCCCGGCGCCTGGTGCTGGAGAAGCTGGCCGGAGGGCGGTTCTCGCCGCCCACTGCCGGTGAACTGGTGGAGGAGGTCGCCAGGACGGGTGTGGAAAGGGAGCACGCCGCCGACCTGCTGGAGACGCTGGCCCAGGAAGGGGAGGTCGTGCGCATCGGCGGGGAGCTTTACCTGGCGTCTTCCGCCTACCGGGAGCTGCAGGACGCGGTCACCGGGTTCCTGCGCGAGCACGGCGCCATGACGGCAGCCCAGTTTCGCGATTTGCTGGGGACCACCCGCAAGTATGCCATCCCCCTGCTGGAGCACCTGGATTCGGTCCGGATCACCCGACGGTCCGGCGACCTCCGGGTGCTGCACGGCGGTGCGGGTTCCGCAGCCCGGACGCAGGGTCCGGCACGGCATCTACCCGCGGACCTGCCAGGGGAGCCGGCAGGCGATCTGCCGGGGGATGCGGCAGGAGAGGAAGCCGGCGAGACCGGCAGCGGACAGCAGAGGAAAGGGGGCTGAGGGCCCTTTGTCGGCTGAGGAGCCCCTGGCGGGTGACAGGCGCCTGCCCGGAGAACAGAAGCGGATGTCGCAGCCGGTCACCCTGGACGCGGTCAGGGCCGACCGCCGGGTGCAGGCATACCTGCGGGCGGTGGATGAGTATCTCGAGGCGGTGGGATACACCGAGCACGGGCTGCGCCATGCCGGTCTGGTGTCCAGCATCGCCCGCAATATCCTGACCCACCTGGGGCATGCCGAGCGACCGGCGGAGCTGGCAGCAATAGCGGGATACCTGCACGACGTGGGGAACCTGGCCGGCCGCCCCCGTCACTGGCAGACGGGGGCCGTGCTTTCCGCTCAGATACTGAGCGACATGGGGATGCCACCGGGGGAGGTGGCGGCCGTCGTGGCCGCCATCGGCAACCATGATGAGCTGGACGGAGAACCCACCAACGCGGTGGGGGCAGCCCTCATTCTGGCCGACAAGTCCGATGTGCATCGCACGCGGGTGCGCAATCGCGACCCGGCCACCTTCGACATCCACGACCGGGTCAACTACGCCGTGACCCGATCCTTCCTGCGCGTGGGCCCGGTGCATCGCTCCCTGCGCCTGGAGCTCACCATCGATACCCAGGTGTGCGGGGTGATGGACTACTTCGAGATATTCCTCGACCGCACGCTCCTCTGCCGGCGGGCGGCTCGCTTCCTGGGTTGCCGCTTCGAGCTGGAGTTCAACGGCATCTCCATCGCCTGATGTGCGCACCCACCCGCCGCGCTCGCCCGCTGCGGTCGCGTGTCCGCTGCGGTCGCGTTGACACCCCGGGGGACAGGCCATATAATCCCCCTGGTGAGACGAAAAGGGGGGTTCCTGTGCGTGTTTTCCTGGATTAAGGCCCTGGCCGCCGAGCCGCTCTACCTGGCGGCTGCGCTGCTGGGGGCGGCCCTGGTGGTGCTGGGGTGGATCCTGGGGTACCGGCGCACGCGGGGGGCGGCCCGGTCCCGCATGGCCCTGATCACTCTGGTCGTCCTGGTGCTCGCGGGCGCTTTTTATTTTACCCGGGTGCAGCCCTTGCTGGGCATGGTGAACCTGGGGCTCGACCTGCAGGGTGGCATCCACGTGGTCATGGAGGGCGTCGACACCCCGGAGCGGCCGGTAACCGAAGACGGCATGCGCAAGGTGGTGGACGTGATCAGCCGCCGGGTCAACGGAATGGGCGTGGTGGAGCCCGTCATCCAGAGGCAGGGGGCGCGGCGGATCATCGTGGAGCTTCCCGGCATCAAAGACCCCGACCAGGCCATCGCCCTCATCGGCCGCACAGCCGTGCTCACGTTCAAGGATCCCGAGGGCAAGACCGTGGTTACCGGTGACGACCTCCTGTCGGCGGATGCCCAGATCGGTCCGGGCGGGGAGTACGTGGTAGCGCTCAAGTTCAAGGGCGACGGTGCCCGGCGGTTCGCCGAGGCCACCACCAAGTACGTGGGGCAGCAGATCTCTATCTATCTCGACGAGGAGCTGGTACAGTCGCCCGTCGTCCAGGAACCCATCCCCACGGGAGAGGCCATCATCAGGGGTTACGAGACGTACGACGAGGCCAAGCGGGTGGCGGCGGTGCTCACCTCCGGCGCGCTGCCCGTGAAGCTCCAGATCGTGGAAAACCGCACCGTGTCCGCCACCCTGGGCTCCGATTCCATCGCCCGCTCGAAGGTGGCGGTGGCCATAGCGATCGGGCTCATCCTCATCTTCCTGATCGCGCACTACCGGGTCCCGGGGCTGGTGGCGGCCTTCGCCCTGGGGATATACGGCCTCCTCTTCATGGGGGCGATGGTCACCCTCAACGCCACCCTGACTCTGCCCGGCATCGCCGGTGTGCTGCTGGGCATGGGGATGGCGGTGGACGCCAACATCATCATCTTCGAACGGGTGCGGGAGGAGCTGCGCACCGGGCGCACGGCCCGGTCCGCCATAGACTCCGGTTTCTCCCACTCTTTGCGCACCATCATTGACTCCAACGCCACCACCATCATCGCCGCCATCGTGCTCTACTACTTCGGGACTGGGCCCATCCGGGGATTCGCGGTTACCCTGCTGATAGGTGTGGTGACCACAATCATCACCGGCGTGTTCATAACCAGGTACCTGCTGCGGCTGGTGATGGATTCCGCCCTGTTCGGCAAGGTCAGGGCCGTGTGGGGCGTCAGGGGGTGAGGGGCTTGTACCACGTCGACTTCATCGGCCGGGCGAAGCTCTGGGTAAGCATCTCCCTCGCCCTCATCGTGATCGGCATCGCCTCCATGGTTATGGGTATGGCCACCGGGCGTGGGGCCCTGAACTTCGGCATCGACTTCACCGGGGGCACCATCCTGGATGTGCGGTTCGACCAGCCCGTCGAGCTGGGCCGGGTGCGGAACGTGGTGTTGGGGCAGGGCCTGGGAGAGGCCATCATCCAGCAGGACCAGGCCGATCCCCGGCTGGTGCTCATCCGCACCCGCTCTTTGAGTGTGGAGGCGCGGAACGCGCTGCTGGGGGCCCTTGAGAAGGAGTTTGGCAAGGCCACCGTCCTGCGCGCCGAGGATGTCCACGGGGTGATCGCCCGCAACCTGATCATGCAGGCGGTGCTGGCGGTGCTCATCGCTCTGGTGGGTATCCTGATCTACCTCGCCTTCCGGTTCGAGTACCGCTTCGGGGTGGCGGCGGTACTGGCCCTGTTCCACGACGCCGTGATCGTGCTGGGAGCCTTTGCCCTCTTCCGGGTGGAGGTGGGGGCCCCCTTTGTGGCGGCCGTGCTCACCATCGTGGGTTATTCCGTCATGGACACGGTGGTGGTGTTCGACCGTATCCGGGAGAACCTGAAGCTGAGGCAGCGCGGACAGAGCTACGCCGAGGTGGCCAACCTGAGCATCAATCAGGTGGTGGGCCGCTCCATCAAGACCTCGCTTACGGTCTTCTTCGCCGTGATGGCGGTGCTGCTGTTTGGCGGCAAGACCACCAGGGATTTCGCCCTGGCCCTGGCCATCGGTGTCATCAGCGGCACCTACTCGTCCATCTTCATCGCCAGTCCTATCTGGGTCTGGTGGCGGGAGTGGGAAGAGCGGTCCCGGCGCCGCGCGGCGGAGGCGACCCGCCTGCGGCCCGGCGAGCGGGACCGCCTGCGTCCGGCTCCGGCCCCCCGCGCCGCCCCCGCCCGGACCCTGTCCCGGCCGGCACCGGCCGAGGGTGCCGCCGGGCCGCGCCAGAGAGGGCGGACCGCCGGAGCGCGCGTTGCAGGGGAAGGGCGCGAGGTGCCGGCCGCGGAGGACGCGCGCGAGGCGGTGATGCCGGAGGACGCGCGCACTGCCCGACCGGGGACTGGGGCGCGCGCCGCGCGTCCGGCGGGCGGCAAGAAGCGGTCGCGCAGAAAAAAGAAGAAGCGCTGATCGGGGGAGGGGTCGTGTGGTGAAAAGCGATACGCTGGTTTTGATCCCCGGACCCACGCCGGTGGTGGACGAGGTCCTGGAGGGCCTGGCCCGGCCGGTACTGGCTCACACCGATCCCCGCTTCGTGGAGGTCTTCCGGTGTGTCATCTCCCGCGTGCGCCAGATCATGGGGGCGCGGGAGGCGTACGTGGTGGCGGGGACGGGTACCCTTTCCATGGAGATGGCCCTGGTGAACACCCTGGCGCCGGGGGAACGGGTGCTGGTGGTTTCCCACGGATACTTCGGGGACCGCTTCGTCCCCCTGGCCCGGGCCTTCGGCATCGAGGTGGACGTTCTCCGGGCCGGGTGGGGCAAGCGGGTGCCGGTGGAGGAGATCGGCGCCCAGCTGGGGCAGCAGTCTTACCGGGCCGTCACCATCACGCATGTGGATACCTCCACCGGGGTGGTGGCGGACATAGCCGCTGTGGGCCCGGTCATCCGGGAGGCCGGCGCACTATTCATCCTGGATGGCGTGTGTGCCACCGGTGGTATCGATGAAGACATGGAGAAGTACGGCATCGACGTGGTGCTCACCGGTTCGCAGAAGGCCCTGGGGGTACCTCCCGGGCTGGCGCTGGTGGGCTTCGGGCCGCGGGCCCTTGAGGCGCGGGCCCGCATGAGCCGCGTTCCCGCCTACTACTCCGACATTGCCAACTGGCGCCCGGTGATGGAGGAGCCCAGCCGCTACTTCGCCACCCCGGCCGTAAACATGGTGTTTGCCATGGACGTGGCCCTGGACATCATTTTCCGGGAGGGTCTCACCCGGCGGTACGGGCGGCACCTGGCCTACGGGCGGGGGATGCGGGCGGCGCTGCGGGCCCTGGGCCTGACGCCCCTGCCGGTGGAGGAAGCAGCCGCGTCCACCACCACCACGGTGGTCTACCCTGAGGGGCTCGACGACGCCACCTTCCGGCGCCTCATGGCCGCCCGGGGCATAACCGTGGCCGGGGCCCTGGGACCCCTGGCCGGGAAGGCTTTCCGGGTGGGGCACATGGGTAACGTAACCGTCGCCGAACTGGAGCGGGCCGTGCAGGCCATGGCCGAGTGCCTGGCCGAGATGGACCGTCCCGCCGACGGGAAAGGCGCCCTCCGGGCCCTGGGGGAGGCGGCGGCGGCGTATGCAGGTTTCAGGCCCAGCACCGAGTTCCGCGGGGGCTAACCGCCCGCCCGGCCCAGGAGGAAGCTGACGATCAGTATCGTCAACACATACAGGGTTATAAACACGTAGAGGGTATCACCCTCGAACAGGAAGGCGACCACCGAGGCAGCCACCCGTATCACGGGCGTGGCGATGAGCACCAGCAGGCCCAGCGCGATGATGGCAAAGGGGCGCAGGGCCAGCACCCCCGTGACCACCTCTGCCATGCCGGTGGGGAAGAGGTGGCGGGATCCCCAATGGGTGAGGGTGGCCGTGTCCAGGGGCCCCGGCGTGTACCCGGTCCGGCCGGTGGCGAACAGCAGGACCAGCCCCACGGCGATGATGCCGGCGCTCAGCAGCACGCCCGTGCGCAGCACCCGGCTGATGAATACCTCCATGTTGACGACCCTCGGGGCACTATGGCCGTCGCTCACGGGATATACACCCCCAGTCCACGCCCCAGCATCTGCAGGGCGGTATAGAGGAGTACGGGAACGAATATGAACCGGAGGGTGCGTGAACGGATGCGCGTCATGACCCTCGCCCCCAGAGTGGCACCGGTCAGCACGCCCAGGGCCACGGGGGCGGCGATGAGAGGGTTGATCTGGCCGCGAGCGAAGTAGACGCCTGCACTGGCGGCGGCGGTTACCCCGATCATGAAGTTGGAAGTGGCGGTGGACACCTTAAGGGGCAGGCGCATGCCCGATTCCATGGCCACCACCTTGAGCACGCCGCCGCCGATGCCCAGCAGCCCCGACACCAGACCGGCAATGAAGCTGATGCCGAATCCGAAAGGGATGGCACCGGCCCGATACTGTATTTGCCGCTCGAGAGCAGCGTCGTAGTACGAGCCCGCGAGACTCAGGCGCCGGGAGAAGCGGTCGGGGGAGGCCGGTTCGGGAATCTCTACCCGCCGGCGCCCCACCATGTTCACTGCTGACCAGCCCAGCATGAGGGCGAACAGCAGGTAGAGGAAGCGGGGCGCCACGATTCCCACCAGGAAGGCGCCCACCAGGGCGCCGCTGGTGGTCGCCACCTCCAGGAACATCCCCACCCGCATGTTGGTAATGCGGTCGCGCACATAGGCCGCTGCCGCCCCGCTGGAGGTGGCGATGACGGAGACGATACTGGCGCCGGTGGCGAACTTGAGGTCTATGCCCAGGAGCAGGGTGAGGGTGGGCACCACGATGATGCCTCCTCCCAGGCCGAGCAGGGAACCCAACAGGCCGGCTGCCACCGAGGCAGCGAAGATGGTCAGGACGAAGGGAAGGGGAGCCAAGGGGCGTCATGCCTCCCTTCCCCGGCCAGGAACCCAAAAAGAGGAGAGGCCGTCAACGTCATTCCCCCAACGCGGTAAGGTTTGGTCCGTCGCCGGACTAACCCGCAATTTATCACACCCGGCCTGCGACGGCAACCCTGACCGTGGGAGACACGCAGCGGCCATTTCCTTCCCGGCCTGCAGCACCATCCGCACGGGCGGGTGGTGCTGCAGGTGCGGTCGAACCGTCCCTGGTCAGCTGTGGGGGCGGAAGGTCCGGCAGCAGGTATGCTCGGACTTGCGGGCTGTGGGCCTTCCCGCCGGTTCCACGCCCCGGGCTGCCCCGCCTATGTCCAGATCACCCATCTCGTAGGCGCCCTCGCGCTCCACTGCTCCCCGCCGGTATACACCTACCTCACCGATCTCCATGCCGGCTGCCCGGGCGCCGGCACCGCGGCCGGCTCCTGCCTCGCCGCCGAGGCCGGTGTGGTTGATGTCCACCTCGATCTTGGGGGCATCGCAGTGGTTGGGAGCTGTCCAGAACTGGCAGCTATCCACCGTGCACCTCACTCCGGAAAGGGCCAATTGCCTCACCTCCCGCCCTTATTTTTCCGGCCCGGCCTCCCTTTCATGTATCAACCTGGCTGTCCCTTCCGCCCGTCTGCCGCAATGCCACCGCAGGGCGAGACCGCGCCGGGCGGGTGCCGTCCGTACGGGCCGGGACTCCGGACGGTAGGAAAAGGGACACCGGGGACAGAAGTCCCAGGGTCGGAGGGGGGAGTGAGAGTGCAGGCGGATCTCGTGCTTTTGGGAGGCCGGGTCAGCACTTTCGACCCGACCCGGCCGGCTTGCTCAGCGGTTGCCTGCAGGGAGGGGCGCATCTTGGCCGTGGGGTCCGACCGCGAGGTGGCCGCGCTGGCGGGATCGCGGTCGCGGGTGTTAGACCTGGCGGGCAGCAGGGTGACCCCCGGGTTCGTCGACAGTCACATGCATCTTTCCTGGCTGGGTCTGGGCCTGGGGTACATAGATCTGGTGGGAGCTCGCTCGGTGGATGTCCTGAAGGATCTGGTCCGGTCCCGGGCCGCCCGCCAGCAGGCGGGGACGTGGGTGCTGGGACGAGGCTGGGACCAGGAGCTGCTGGGCGTATTGCCGTCCCGCCATCACCTGGATGCGGCGGCTCCGGAGCATCCGGTGCTCCTGACCAGGGTGTGCGGGCACGTGGCGGTGGCCAGCAGCAGGGCCCTGCAGGCCGCGGGGGTTTCCCGGGAGACGCCCGACCCGGCGGGGGGGGTCATAGACCGCGACGACGGGGGCGAGCCCACCGGGGTGCTGCGGGAAGACGCCGTGGACCTGGTGCGTGCGCGGGTTCCTGCCCCCGGGGTGGAGGAGCTGGCCCAGGCTCTGCTGGCCGGTGCCCGCCATGCCGTGGCCACGGGGATAACCTCGGTCCATTCCAACGATGGCGACTTCGGCCACGGGCTTGATTTCGTCCCGGCTGCATACCGGCGGGCTTTCGAGCTGGGGATGCGGCTGCGGGTGTGGTGGGATTTCCCGGCCGATCTGCTGGGCCAGGTGCGCGAGCGGGGGTGGAAGTCCGGGCAGGGCGACGAGTGGTTCCGGGTGGGCGCGGCCAAGTTCTTCGCCGACGGTTCCCTGGGAGGGGGAACGGCCGCCCTTTCCGAGCCGTATGCGGACAACCCCCGCTCCCGGGGCATCCTCACCGTAGATCCGGCCGATCTGGCGCGCGCCGTTGCCCAGGCGAGGGATGGCGCTATCCAGGTGGCCATTCACGCCATCGGCGACCGGGCCATCGAGGTGGCTCTGGACGCCCTCGAGGGGACCGGTCACCGCCAGGCCCATGGCGGTCACGGCCGTGATGGGATGGGCCAACATGATGCCGGGATGGGCCCGCGCAGGGCCGGTGCCGGTGCCTCGGCCCGCCCGCGGCTGGTGCACTGTCAGGTCATGCGTGCGGACCTGTTCCCGCGCATGAAGGCCTGCGGGGCGGTGGCGGACCTGCAGCCCCGCTTCGTCTCCAGCGACCAGCGCTTCGCCGGAAAGCGCCTGGGGCCGGCCAGGGCACCCCTGTCCTATGCCTGGCGTTCTTTCCTGGATCACGGCATCCCGGCGGCGTTCGGCAGCGACTGTCCGGTGGAGCCCATCGCGCCCATGCTCGGCGTGTACGCGGCGGTCACCCGGTGCGACACCGAGGGCGAGCCGCCCGGAGGCTGGTACCCGGTGCAGAGGCTGACGGTGGAGGAGGCCATCCGGGGATTCACGGTGGGGGCGGCCTGGGCCGTGGGCGAAGAGGGCGAGAAGGGGACGATCGCTCCCGGGAAGCTCGCTGACCTGGTAGTGTGGGACGCCGATCCCTTCACCATCGATCCCATGGAGCTCAAGGACGTGCGGCCCCTCCTGGTGGTCGTCGGCGGGGAGGTAGCATGCGAACGACAGTAACCGCTGCACTGGCACCGCCAGCGGCACTGACCGGCGCCCCGGCACCGCGAACGGCGGGAAACGGTCGCCCGATTGCCCTGCGCCGTCTGGTAGGCTCCCCGGAGACAGGGAGACAATAGGGAGGGCGGTGAAAGGATGCCCGGCGGAGGTGGCGGCCCCGATCGGTCGGACCTGGCGGCCCTCGAGCACCGCCTGCGAGAGTTGCTGCTGGCCCTCCAGAAGGCCCGCCTGGCCGAGTACCTGGAGCTCCTGCAGCGTCCGGGCCGGCTGGTTTACCTGAACCTGCTGGCGGGCCTGGCGCGGGGGTTCGGGATGGCCATCGGGTTCACCATCCTGGGGGCGGTGGTGATCTGGTTCCTGCGCTCCAGCTTCCTGGTGAACATGCCCGTGATCGGGTCCTGGATAGCCCAGCTGGTGCGCATCGTGGAGATGGAGTTGCGGGCACCCCACTGACCCTGTTTCCCTGCCCGGAGGTGAATCTCATGTCTCCCCTCAATGATCGGGACCTGGACCGATTCCGCGCCCGCCTGGACGAGGAGCGGAAGCGTGCCCGGGAAGGCCTTAACAACCTGCACCAGGGCCTGCGGGACCCCCTGGGCGCGTCCATCGGTGAGATGGCCGTCTACGACAACCACCCGGCCGACGTGGCTTCGGAGACCTTCGAACGGGAGAAGGACCTGGGCCTGACCGACAATGCCCGTTTCCTGCTGCACGAGATCGAAGAGGCTCAGCGCCGCATGGAGGTGGGCACCTACGGCGAATGTGCCGGGTGCGGCCGGGATATCTCCCGGGAAAGGCTGGAGGCCGTCCCCTGGGCCACCCTGTGCGTAGAATGCCAGCGGGATCAGGAGGAAAGGGGGCGTGCGGCCCGCGAGTTCCGCCAGCATCCCGGGCGGCCGCCCGAGGAGGAAGTGATATCGGCTCACTACGGGCACCTGCGCGGGCTCCGGCGCCAGGGGTCCATGTACGACGCCGAGGATGCGTGGGAGGACGTGGCCCAGTACGGGACTTCCCAGGGGCCGCAGGATGACCCCAGCATGGCGGATTACGACGCCACCCGCCGGCGCGCTCCGGGCCGGCCCCGCTACCGGGGCCAGCGTCCCCGCTGAGCCCTGCCGACGCAACGCTTCCGCGGCTACCACACGCGGCCGGGAGTGCGGCGCTGGCATGGCGGCTGCTGTCCACGTCGGGGCCGTTGTGCTATGCTTTGGCCTGATGAGGACTTCCGGTCGCGGACGGGGGGAGAGACAGGGGGTGCGGAGGAGAGCCCTGGCCGGCATGGCCGTCTGGGGGGCAGTGGCGCTCACGCTCGACCGGGTGAGCAAGCTGGTGGTGGCCCGCGCCATGGCGCCGGGGGAGTCGCTGCCGGTGTGGCCGGGCGTGTTCCACCTCACTTACGTGCGCAACCCGGGAGCAGCCTTCGGGCTGCTTCCCGGATGGGACGGGTTGCTGGTGGTGTTGCCGGCGGTCGTCACCCTGGTGGCCCTTTGGGCGGTGCCGGCCCTGGCCGGGCAGCACCGGCTGGCGCCGGTGGCAGGCGGGCTGGTGGTGGGAGGGGCGCTGGGGAATCTCCTTGACCGGATGAGCACCGGGCTGGTGACCGATTTCCTGGACTTTCGCGTGTGGCCCGTGTTCAACCTGGCCGACACCTTCATTGTAGCCGGGGCGGGCCTCCTCATCCTGTCTCTGGTGCGGGGCGCGCAGGCCGAGGCACGGGACCGGGGGCAGTTTGAGTGGCGCAGCAGGGGGCGTTGAGTTGCGCAGGTTCGCCATCGTGGTGCCGGCGGACGCCAGGGGGAGGCTGGACCGCTTCCTGGCCGGGTTGGATGAACTGGGCCTCAGCCGATCCCGCCTGCACCGCCTGATTGCCGAAGGACTGGTCACTGTGGACGGCACCCCCTGCAAGCCTGCCTTCGGGGTGGAGCCGGGTCAGATGGTGGAGGTGGTGGTGCCCGACCCCGAGCCTTCGCGCCTGGAGCCGGAGGAGATCCCCCTGGACATCGTGTATGAGGACACCGACCTGCTCGTGGTGAACAAGCCTCGGGGACTGGTGGTGCACCCGGGAGCGGGAAACCCCCGGGGCACGCTGGTAAACGCGGTGTTGAAACGCTGCCCCGATCTGGGAGCGGTGGGGGACGTCATTCGGCCCGGCATCGTGCACCGCCTCGACAAGGATACCACCGGTCTGCTGGTGGTGGCCAAAAACCAGGAGACGCTCACTGCCCTCCAGGCCCAACTCAAGGACCGGCGGCTGGCCCGCCGCTACCTGGCGGTGGTCGCGGGAGACATCCCCGGCGACGAGGGGGAAGTCGACGCGCCGGTGGGCCGCCATCCCGTGCACCGCCAGCGCATGGCGGTGGTGAGGACGGGACGTCCCGCCCTCACCAGGTGGCGCGTGCAAGAGCGTTTCGGCGGGGCCACCATGCTGGAGGCCCTTCTGGTGACCGGGCGGACCCATCAGGTGCGCGTGCACATGGCCCACCTCGGTCATCCCGTGCTGGGGGACCGCCTGTACGGGGGTCAGCGGGCCTGCCCGGCCCACCTTCCCCTCCCCGCCGGTCAGGCCCTGCACGCCTGGCGCCTCCAGTTCCGCCACCCCAGGACGGGCGACCCCGTCGACCTCACCGCCGATCCCCCCGCGGACTTTCGGCGCCTGCTGGAAGCCCTGCGCGAGAGAGGCAGCTGCCCCTCGTAAAGGCTGCGGGAAGACCGCCCCGCAAGAGTATGGCGGGAAGTGGGTGCGTAGTCCGGGGCCGGGTGGCAGGAGACCGGGCGGTGCCTGCCGTAATGTTGCAGGGGTGGGCGCTTGCCGGTTTCCGGGTTGATGGGGCAGATGGCGATCCGCATGTGCGTGATCGCCACGGTGGCGTTTGTTTTTAGCAGGTGGCGGCCCTTCCGGCGGCTGGTGGTGTCGTGCGCCGACCGGCGGGAGAAGGTGGCCCTCGCCTTCATTTTCGGCATGTTGGGGATCATGGGCACTTACTCGGGAGTCCCGGTGCTGGGTGCCATTGCCAACCACCGGGTGGTGGCGGCCGCGGTGGCCGGACTCCTGGGCGGGCCCTGGGTGGGGCTGGGGGCGGGCGCCATCGCCGGGCTGCACCGGTATGCCCTGGGGGGTTTCACCTGCCTGGCCTGCGGAGGCGCCACCACCGTGGAAGGTCTCCTGGCCGGGCTGGTGAGGGCGGCCATCGACCGCCGCCGGGATTCCTGGCGACTGCGGCCCTGGATGGGCTGGCTGGTCGGCCTGGCGGGCGAGAGCCTGCATATGGGTATGGTGGTGCTGTTCTCCCGCCCCCTGCCCGAAGCCGTGGCGCTGGTGCGGGTGATCGCCGCTCCCATGATCCTGGTGAACTCCCTGGGAGTGGCCATTTTCCTGGCCATGCTGGAGGGAGTGCGGGCAGAAGAGGAGAAGGCCCAGGCCAGCCAGACCCATCGGGTGCTTGAGGTCGCCGGCCTCACTCTGCCTTACTTGAGGAGAGGATTGGACCAGAGCAGTGCCGGGGCGGTGGCGGCCCTCATCGTCGCGCACACCGGCGCGAGCGCTGTGGAGATCGGTCGCGACGGCGTCGCCCTGGGGAGCGCGGGCGAGGTCAGGCCGGGGGTGCGACGGGTCGACGCCGATCTCCACTGCGGCCGGGAGCCAGCGGGGTGGATACGCCTGTACGGATCTTCC
The DNA here is from genome assembly GCA_030019365.1 of Bacillota bacterium. Lineage (NCBI taxonomy): Bacteria > Bacillati > Bacillota > Bacillota bacterium. Next base: position 95,206 of record JASEFA010000006.1, on the reverse strand, counting down.
CCCGGGGAGCCCGCTCGGACGGAAGTGGCCCTGGCCCGCGGGCTGGCGGCCCTGTTTTCCGTCCAGCTCGAACTGGGATACATGGAGCGACGGGCGGCCCTGGCCACCCGGGACTGCCTGCGAGCCCTGCGCGCTCAGGTCAACCCCCACTTTCTTTTCAACGCCCTCAACACGGTGGTGCATTACTGCCGGTCCGAACCCGAGGCCGCCCGGCGGTTGTTGCTCGACATAGCGGCATTCTTGCGCCGCACCCTGAGCGAGGAAGCCGACCTGGTACCCCTGGCCCGGGAGTTGGAATACCTGGACGCTTTCCTGGCTATAGAGAGGGCGCGCTTCGGGAACAACCTGCGGGTGGTGAAGCAGGTGTCGCCGGAGGTGCTGGGCGTGCCCGTCCCTTCCTTCAGCCTGCAGCCCCTGGTGGACAACGCCTTGCAGCATGGTCTCTGGCCCCGGGGCGGGCGGGGTACCGTCTGGATCAAGGGTGAGCGGGCCGGTGGCCGGCTGCGCCTCAGCGTGCGGGACGACGGGGTCGGCTTCCTGGCGGCGTCACCGGTGGCTCCCCGCAGGGGGGGACCGGATGCCGGGGCGGCAGCGGATGCCGGGGTGGCACCGGATGGTGCGGGCGACCGGGGGCCAGGAGAGCACTGCGGCGTCGGGCTCAGGAACCTGCGGGAGCGGCTGGCTGCGTGCTACGGTTCGGAGTTCGGGTTTGAGGTGAAGAGTCGGCCGGGGAAGGGTACGGCGGTAACGCTGGTCATCCCCCTTTCGTCCGTAGACGCCCGTGGGGCGGGGAAGTGGGAGGATGGCTCACTCCAGGCTGCGGGTGGTGGTAGCTGACGACGAGCCCCCGGCCCGGGGGGAGTTGCGCCACCTGCTGGAGGAGACGGGGCTGGCGGAAGTGGTGGCGGAGGCGGCCTCCGCTCAGGAGGCCCTGGCCGCCATCGTGCGCTGCCGTCCCGACGTGGTGTACCTGGATGTGCGCATGCCCGGTCTGAGCGGCATGGACCTGGCCAGCACCCTGGGGCAGCTGGGCCGGCCTCCGGCGGTGGTGTTCGCCACCGCCTACGAGAGCTACGCCGTGCAGGCCTTCGGGGTGGGTGCCGCGGACTACATATTGAAGCCCTTTGAGCCCCAACAGGTGCTGCGCTCCCTGCTGCGCACGCGGGAACGGTTGCTGATACGCCTCCGGGCGCGTAACCCCGTTCCCATCCCCGTCCTCGGAGATGGGTGCATTCGCTTCCTGCGTCCCGAGTCCCTCGTGTACGTGCGCGCCCGGGGCAAGCACTGCCTGGTCCGCGCCTGTGGCCAGGAATACGTGTCCCGCCTCAGCCTGCAGGAGCTGGAGGGACGGCTGCCTCCCCAGTTCATGCGGGTGCACCGGAGTTACATTGTGAACCTTCACCGGGTGGTAGAAGTGTCTCCCTGGGTCAGCGGGTCGGTCATACTCACCCTCGAGGACGGCGCCAGGGTCCGGGTGCCGGTGGGACGGACGTACATCGTTCCCGTCCGCACCGCCCTGGGGATCTGAGCAGGCAGCGTTCAGGTTCGTTCCCGTGTCATTCGTGCCCGCCCTGTGTTGCTCATTCCCTTGCCCTTGAGAGGAGTATGACTGTACTGTAAACTCTGGACGGGGGGTGGTAATGAACAGCAGGAGTGAAGAAAGCAGGTTGGGCAGCCGGAAATCAGTAGAAAGGAGCGGGTAAACGGTGAACAGTGCGCTTGCGCTCATTCTGTCCCTGGCGGCAGGTCTGTTCACGTACTACGTCTACGCTCGCTACGTCGACCAGCGCATCATCCAGGCTGACCCCCGCAAGGCTACCCCGGCCCGGCTTTACATGGACGGGGTCGACTTCATGCCCACCAGCAGGCACGTCCTCTTCGGTTACCAGTTCAAATCCATCGCCGCCCTGGGCCCGGTCACCGGTCCCATCATAGCCATGCAATGGGGATGGTTACCTGCCTTCCTCTGGGTGATCTTCGGGACCATGCTCATCGGTTGGGTCCAGGACTACACCAGCGTCATGATCGGGGTGCGCAACGAGGGGCAGACTTTCGGCGCCCTGAGCTACCGCCTCATTTCTCCCCGGGGCCGCATCACCCTCCTGGCCTTCATTTTCTTCTACCTGATCCTCATCGTGGCAGCCTTCGGGAAGATCGTGGGCGACATGATGGCGGCCGTGCCCTCCGTGCCGGTGGCCATCGTGGCCCTGGTGATCGTCGGGTTGGGGGCCGGCTACCTGATCTACCGCAAGCATGCCGACATCCTGTACACCACGCTGGGCATGGTGGTGCTGGCCCTGCTGGCCATCTGGCTGGGCACCAGCCTTCCCGTCAAGGCATCGCCCGTGGCCTGGGTTCTGTTCGCGCTGGCATTCTCGTACGCCGGTGCGGTGCTGCCCATCTGGCTGTATGGCCAGCCCATCAACTACATCTCGTTCTACCTGGTGTTCCTGGGGATGATCGGGGCCGGCATCGGCGTCCTGGTGGGGCATCCCAGCTTCACGATCCCGGCGTTCACCCAGTGGACCATCCCTCTGGGGTCCATCTGGCCGCTTCTGTTCGTCACCGTGGCCTGTGGTGCCATCTCGGGATGGCACAGCCTGGTGTCCAGCTCGGGCAGCGCCCGCCAGCTGGAGAAGGAAATCGATGCCCGCTACGTGGGGGCCGGGTCCATGATCTCGGAGATGGTGCTGGCCGTCCTGTCCATCATTATCGCCGCCGCCACCTTCGCCAGCTTCGCCGGCTACAAGGAGGCCCTGGGCAAGGGTCCCGCCTTCATCTTCGCCACCGGCATGTCGGGCCTGCTCAGCTTCCTGGGCATCTCCCCGGAGTTCGGCAAGGCATTTGCCGGCGCCATGTACGTGATCCTGGCCATCACCGTCATGCAGCTGGTCCTGCGGGTGGCGCGCCTCTCCACCACGGAGCTGCTGGGCGACTATGTCCCCGTGATGCGCAACATGTACGTGACCGCGGCCCTGGTTGCCATCATCTGCTGGGCCCTGATCGCCACCGGGACGTGGCAGTATATCTGGACCCTGTTCGGCGGCTCCAACCAGCTCATGGCCGCCCTGGCCCTCATGCTGGTCTCCATCTGGCTGAAGCAGTCGGGGCGCAACTGGCACTTCACTTTCTGGCCTATGCTCTTCATGTTCATAACCACGGTCGTCGCCCTGCTCATGACGGGGATCAAGCTGTTCAAGGCCCCGGCTTTGCTCCTGGCGGGGAAGATCAAGCCTCCGGCGGGGCAGACCGTGGCTGTGGCGGTGGGCGGTAACTACATCTCGGGCGTGATCGCCTTCCTGCTGGTGCTGGCGGCCCTGGTGCTGGTGGTGGATGGCCTGCGCGTGTTCTTCACCAGCCGTCCTGCCGCAGCCGGGGCGCAGGCGGGGCAGACCGCCAGCACCGCCGACTAGTCTTCGTGGGCGGGAGCCGGGGGTGCCCCCGCGGTCGATCGGTGTGGGGCCGCCGGAGGGCAACCCCCGGTCCCGCCTCCGGGAAAGGGGATAATCCATGCGCTTCTGGAAACGAGGTGCGGGCCCGGGGGCGGCCGGCCCGGGCCAGGCTGGATCGGAGGGGAGCCAACCTGATGCTGCGGCCGGGAAGGCCGGCGGCGGGGAGCAGGCCCCCCGCGAGACGGTGGGGTCCGCGGTCAAGGAGTTCATCTACGGCATGGCCGCCCACGACATGGCCCGCTTCGCCCTCAAGACGCGCTCCAGCATGGAGCACCTTTTCATCCTCATCACCATGGGGGATCTCCTGGGGGTTCCCATCCTGCCCCCCTATTACTCCCTCCGCCTGCTGCCCTACGTGGTGCCCCAGGTTGCCACCTGGAAGCGGCGCATGTTGAGGGAGAAGGACCTCACCGACGCCATCTACTGATGCGGCCGGGACGGGATCCCACCGCTGCTGAATCGGGATCGAAAGGGAGGTTGCTAGGCGTTGTCGCTGGCCCAGTTTTTCCGGGACAACCCCGACATCCGCTACATCATGTTCGGGGGCAAGGGCGGCCTGGGCAAGACCACCTTTTCGGCTGCCGCCGCTCACTGGCTGGCGGAGCGCGGCTATCGGGTGCTGGTGTTCTCGGTGGACCCCCAGGCTTCCCTCTCGGACATTTTCGAACGGGACATCTTCGGCAGGGGCGAGGTGGAGATCGGACCCAACCTCTACGCCTGCGAGATCGACGCCGACCGGCGCATCGCCGAGTACCAGGAAGAGGTGCGCCAGAAGATCCGGGATATGTATGGCATGGACCAGATCCCGGACGAGATCGAAAACTACATCCGGGCCGCGTCGGCAGAGCCGGCCATGGAGGAGAGCGCCATCTTCGACCAGGTGGTGGACATCGTGGTCAAGGGGGGCTACGACTACTACATCTACGACCTGGTGCCCCTGGGCCACGCCCTCTACTACCTGAGCATGGCTTCGGTGTATGACGCCTGGATCACCAGGATCACCGGGCTGCGGGAGGAGATGCGCAAGTACGATGCCGTGGTGGCCACCATCCGCCGGGAGAAGGAGACCGAAGAGGACCGCATCCTGAACGAGCTCATCTACATCCGCGACCGCATCAACAAGTCGTCCTCCATCCTGACCGATCCCCAGCGTACGGCGTTTTTCTTCGTAGTGACGCCGGAGGAGATGGTCATCGAGGACACCATCAAGGCGGCCGGACTGTTCAGCAAGTATGAGGTGCCCATCCGAGGTTATGTGGTCAACCGGGTGGTGCCGCCCGCCCTGCTGGAGCAGGACATCCCCGAGTACCTGCGCAACCGCATCCTGATGCAGAGGGGCAACATGGATCGCATCCACCGGGAGTTCGCCGGGCGCATCCTGGCCCAGGTGCCGGAGATGGAGAGGGACATCCGGGGCATGATCATGATCGACAAGATGGCCGGCGTCCTGTTCGGCAACTCGGGGGGGTGTCTGGAGTGAACACAGCAGCAGCACAGGTTTCGTTCATTCCAGCAGAGGAACTCGTCAGGGAGAGCCTGGTGGCATTTACCCGGGGGCACCCCGACCTGAAGTATGTGTTCTTCGGTGGTAAGGGTGGGGTGGGCAAGACGGTCATGGCGGGAGCTGCCGCCCTCTGGTATGCCCGCCAGGGCCGTAAGACCCTGCTCGCCTCCACCAACCCCGTGCACAGCCTTTCCGCCCTGCTGGGCCAGAACGTGTTCGGGGCCGAGCGCCAGGTGGCGGGGGTGCCGGGGTTTTACGCGTACGAGATCGATACCGCCGACACCATCAAGCGTTCCAAGGACGAGATCCGGGAGAAGATCCGCTGGTTCCTCAAGTACGCGGACATTCCCACCGAGTCGGATGCCTTCGTGGAGACCGCCACCATGAACCCCTCCTTCGAGGAGTCGGCCATGTTCGAGAACATGATCAACATCATGTTCGAGGACAAGTACGAGGTCTACGTCTTCGACACCGCCCCCACCGCCAACGCCCGCCGGTTGCTGGGCATGTCCAAAGTTTACTCCCTCTGGGTGGAGAAGATGATGGAGAGCCGCAAGGAGGCCCAGGCCATGCGGCTGGCCCTCTCCTTCCGCAAGCGGCAGGAAAAGGACCCCCTCATGGACTACCTGGTCTCCTTCCGGGGTCGCATCGGCCAGGCCAACCGCCTGCTCACCGACGCTTCCCGTACGGCCTTCTACTTCGTCACCCTGCCGGAGGCCCTGCCCATCGCGGTGATCAGGCGCTTCATCGGCTGGTTCCACGACTTCGGCATCCCGGTGGGGGGCGTGGTGGTCAACGGCGTCATCGATCCCGGAGTCCTCTCCGCCAGCACGTCGGAGTTCGTGCTCAACCGGGTGATGATGCAGCAGGAGTACCTGGGGCAGATCAGGGAGCTGTTCCCCGACGTGCGGGCCGTCATACCTCTCTTCGAAACCGAAGTGCAGGGCCTCGGGATGCTGGAGCGGGTGGCCGAAGTCCTCTTCCGCTGACCGGGGAGCGGTGGCGTTGGTGCCCTCGCCCTTGGTGCGGTCGCGAGGCGGCGATCCTCGGCGCCGGTCGCTGGGCGTACGTGGAGATGGGTGCCTGCGCTGCTCATAATCTAGGGATGGGCCGGGCGGACGGGTGAAGGGCGGCGTTGGCCTGGTGGCAGGTGGTGGATGCGCGGGGCTTTGCCCTGGTGGGGAGCCTGGTCCCCGCGGGGGCGTTCCCGCTCATGCTCTTTCTGACGGCTTTGGGTTCCGCCCCGGCCGTAATCGCTCAGGTGTGTCTGACGACGGCCTGGCTCCTCGACCGGGGATACCGCACCTGCGCGGGAGGGCTGGCCGGCACGGTGGGGCTGGGGTGGCTGTTCGAGACGGTCCTGAAGGTGCTCGTGCACCGTCCCCGGCCCGAACTGCCCCACCTGGTCTCGGCGGGCGGGTACAGCTTTCCCAGCGGCCATTCCTTCGTGAGCTTCGTCCTGTACGGGTACCTGGTTTTGCTGGTGGGCCGGCTCGCGCCCCGATGGCGGTGGCTCCGGGTCCCCTTGCTGCTGGTTGCGGTGGGGATTGGGCTCAGCCGGGTGTACCTGGGAGTCCACTATCCCAGCGATGTGCTGGGGGGCTGGGCGCTGGGGGCGGCCTGGCTCGCCCTCACCTGGGGCTGGATCCTGCGCGCCCCCGGTCGCGGGCGCGCCGCAGTGCTGGAGCGCATGCGCGCGGACCGGGGCGATCACGGGGGTGCGGCGTCCGGCCCGGCGCCGGGGTCGATTTCGTCGTCCGCACGTCCAGCCCGTCGTTGGCCCGGCCCGGTCAGTCTGGGCTTGGGGTTGCTGGGGGTGGCCATGGCGGCCAGCCTGGGCATTCAGGCGGGGGGGCCGGCAGAGGCGGCCAGCTGCGAGGTGGTGGTGGTCCCCGGCCTGGCCGCACCGGCCGACCTGGTTCACACGGTTTGGGCCCTCTACCATGCCCGTGCCGCCGGGCTGTTGGTAGGAGATCCCACCCCCGTGGAAGCCTTCTACGATGAGGACCGCGAGGTGGGTCGCTGGTCGCGCGAGCACGACGGCACCCGCATCGCTCACCTCTCCGCCTGGGCAGCCGCCCGGCAGGTGGGCATCGAGAGAGTGCAGGTGCACGTGCGGGTGGCCCGGGCCGAGGTAGAGCAGGCCCGGGCCTGGCTGGAGATGGGTGTCACCGAGCGCATCACCTGCCGTCACAGTCGCAGCCCCGGCGCCAGCAGTTCCTTCGGAGTGGGAGCCTGGCACGTCATGCAGTTCGCCCGGCGTGACGGCAAGTGGCTGGTGGTCAGGGACTGGTTCTCCGATCCCCTGCACGAGTCCCCCGTGGTGGCCGAGGGAGGGGCACCCCGCGCCCCGCCCCCGGCCACCCCCCAGCCACAGGCTGGCGGGCAGCCGCAGCCTGGCGGGCAGATGCACGGTGGCGGCCGGCCTACGGACCAGGCGTCCGCGGGGGGAAAGTACCGCCGGGAGGCAGCCGTCCGTTATGCGGACCGGTACTGCGGCCCGGCCGCCGGGCCGGACTCGCATTACAACCGCAACTACCGGGACTACAGCTACCTGGGGGGCGATTGCGCCAGCTTCGTCTCCCAGATCCTGAGTGACCCCGATGCCGGTGGCCTTTCCACCGACCACACCTGGCGATACTCGGGCGGCAAGGGAACCCGCGCCTGGGTGCGGGCGGAAGACCTGGTGTATTACCTGCTCGACAGCGGCCGCGCCGCGCTGGTGGGCCGGGGCCGCTACCCGGAGGTGGGGATGGCGCCGGCGGGTGCCGTCTACCGCCTGCAGCCAGGGGATGTGATCGCCTACGAGCAGGGCGGGGAAATCCGCCATGTCTCGCTGGTGGTGGGCCACGACCCCGCTGGCTACCCCCTGGTAAACAGCCACACCGGGGACCGTTACCACGTCCCCTGGGACCTGGGCTGGGACGCCCGCACGGTGTTCTGGCTCCTCCACATCACCGAATGAGGCCCTCGGCGGTGGCCCCGGAGGGACCTTTGGTGAATATCGGGCCCGGAAGAAGGAATTCTCACCGGGGCAGCGAATGCTGCATACCGGATGCAGCACGTTTCATGCAGCATCTGCCGGACACCGTGACCATGACCAGGGTTATGACTCGTTGCGAGGTGGTCAGGATGGACGTGCCTGTTCTGCCCCGGGTGGAACTGAGCAGCCGGCGGGACGAGGTCTACCGCCTGCTGCGCAGGGCCATCGTGCGGGGCGAGATCTCGGTAGGGACCAGGCTGGTGGCCAGCCAGCTGGCCGACCAGCTGGGGGTGAGCCGTACCCCTCTGCGTGAGGCCCTGCAACTCCTGGAGCGGGAGGGGTTTGTGCGGCGGCTGGCCACCGGGGTGGTGGAGGTCGTGGGCCTGAGCCGGGACGAGATAGAGGAGGTGTTTGCCATCCGGGCGGCGCTGGAGGGGCTGGCGGCCAGGTACGCCGCCCTGCGGGCCGGCCCGGAGGAGGTGGACCGCATGGCGCGGACTCTGGCGGCCACCGAGCGGTCAGCACGCAAGAGCCGCTTTGAGGAGGTGGACGTGGAAGGCCTGGAATTCCACACCGCCATCCAGAGGGCCAGCGGGTTGAAGTTCGCCACCGGCCACCTGGAGACCATGCGCGACCACATCAACCGTTACCGCGCCCGCACCATTGCCACGCCCGGACGGGCGGTGGAGTTGGTGGGCGAGCACGCCGAGATCTTGAAGTGCATACGCCTCCGCGATCCCGATCAGGCGGAGGCAGCCATGCGCCGGCACATCTGGAACGCGTGGCTGGTGATGAAGCAGGCCGTCAGCAACCAGGGATCGGAAGCCCAGGAGTAGTCGTACTCACTCACCGTGTGCCCGTGGCTGGGGGGAGGTTGGCAGGTTGGGTCAGACGCTGGCGGAGAAGATCCTGTCGGAGAAGGTAGGGCGATCCCTGCGGGCGGGGGAATTCGGCGTGGTGCCCGTGGACGTGGTCCTCATGCACGATGGCACCGGCCCTCTGGCCGTGCGGCAGCTGGGGGCGATGGGTCTGGCCGGCCCGCGGCAACCCGACCGGACCCTGGTGTTCCTGGACCACGGGCTGCCCAGCCCGCGCAAGGAGCTGTCCAACGACCACGTCTTTTTGCGGGATTTTGCGCGGCGGGCGGGATGCGGGCTGTACGATTGCGGCTCCGGCATCTGCCACCAGGTGGTGGTGGAGGAGTGCGCAGGCCCCGGGCAGGTGGTGGTGGGGGCGGATTCCCATACCTGCACGGCCGGGGCCCTGGCCGTCTTTGCCACCGGCATGGGCTCCACCGACGTGGCCGTGGCCATGGGCCTGGGGGAAAGCTGGTTCCGTGTCCCCGAGAGCGTGCGGGTGGAGGTGAGAGGTGCATTTTCCCCCGGGGTTTATGCCAAAGACCTCATCCTCTGGCTCATCAGCCACCTGGGGGCCGATGGCGCCACCTATCAGGCCCTGGAGTTCGGGGGTCCCGCCATCGCGGCCCTGGATATGTCCGGACGGCTCACGCTGTGCAACATGGCGGTGGAGGCCGGTGCCAAGACGGGCCTGGTGGCCTCCGATGGCGTCACCCGGGAGTATCTGGCCGCCATGGGGCGGCAGGCGGCCTGGCGAGAACTGGAGCCGGATCCCGATGCGGTGTATGCCCGGCGCGTGGAGGTGGACGCCGCCCGGCTCGCGCCCGTGGTGGCGAAGCCCCACCGGGTAGACAATGTGGCCCCGGTGAGTGAGGTGGCCCGCACCCCCGTGCACCAGGTGTTCATCGGCTCGTGCACCAACGGGCGCCTGGAGGATCTGCGCGCGGCGGCTGCCATCCTGCGGGGGAGGAAGGTGGCCGCGGGGGTGCGCCTGCTGGTGATGCCCGCCTCCCGGCGGGTGTACACGGAGGCCATGCGCTTCGGGGTGCTGTCCGACCTGGTGGAGGCCGGGGCCGCCATATCTCCACCCGGCTGCGGGCCCTGCGCCGGCGTGCACCTGGGCATCCTGGGTGACGACGAGGTGTGCCTGTCCACCACCAATCGCAACTTCCAGGGCCGCATGGGCAACCCCAGGTCGTCCGTGTATCTCGGTTCTCCGGCTACCTGTGCCGCCACTGCCCTGCGCGGGGTTATCACCGACCCGAGGGAGGTGCTGGGATGATCGTGGAGGGCCGCGCCCATATGTTCGGTGACGACATCTCGACGGATCACATTGCACCGGGCAGGTACTATCACCTGCGTTCCCAGCTGGGCGAACTGGCCAAACACGTGCTGGAGGACGCCGATCCCGAGTTCGCCGCGCGGCTCCGGCCGGGCGACTTCGTGGTGGCGGGCCGCAACTTCGGGTTGGGATCCAGCCGCGAGCACGCCCCCACCATCATGAAGCTGGCCGGGGTGGGCGCGGTGCTGGCCCGCTCGATGGCCCGCATCTTCTTCCGGAACGCCATCAACGTGGGGCTCCCGGTGGTGATCTGCGACACCTCCCGCATCGCCCCGGGGGACCTGCTCCGTTTGGACCTCGAGCGCGGTGTGGTGACCGATGTGACGCAGGGGTTCGACCTGCGGGTGACCCCGCTTCCACCGGTGATGCTGGCCATTCTGCGCGACGGCGGGCTGGTGGAACACGTCAGGCGCCACGGCCGCCTCGTCCTGGAGGCATGAAGTATGCCACGCGGGGAGTTCTGCCGCTGGGAGAATGGCAGGCTGGTGGTGCCCGATCGCCCCGTGGTGGGCTTCATCGCCGGCGACGGCATCGGCCCGGAGATATGGGAGGCAACGCGTCCCGTGCTGGATGCAGCGGTCGCGCGTGCCTACGGGGGGACCAGGGGCATCCAGTGGTGGCCGCTTCAGGCCGGGGAATCCGCCTGGCGGGAGACGGGAGAGTACCTGCCGTCTGCCACGCTGGAGGCCTTCCGCCGGTGCCGGGTGGCCATCAAGGGCCCGCTCACCACGCCGGTGGGCGGTGGCTTCCGTAGCGTGAACGTGGCGTTACGGCAGGTCCTGGACCTCTACGCCTGCGTTCGCCCCGTGCGCTGGTTCCGGGGGCTGCCTTCGCCCCTGCGGCGGCCCGAACAGGTGGACCTGGTCATATTCCGGGAGAACACCGAGGACGTCTACGCGGGCATCGAGTGGCCGGCCGGCAGTCCCGAGGCGCGCCGCCTGCTGGAGTTCCTGGCCGACGGCCTGGGGGTGAAGATCGGGGAAGATTCTGGCGTGGGCATTAAACCCATCAGCCGCGAAGCCTCGCGGCGGCTGGTCAGGAAGGCGATCATGTACACCCTGGAGCGGGGACGCAGAAGCGTCACCCTGGTGCACAAGGGGAACATCATGAAGTACACCGAGGGGGCGTTCTGCCGGTGGGGGTACGAGCTGGCGGAAGAGGAGTTTTGCGGAGTGGTGGTGCGCGAGGACACGCCCGGTGAGACGGCGAGTGCGCGGCTGGTGATCAGGGATCGCATCGCCGACAACATGCTCCAGCAACTGATCACCCGGCCGGGGGAGTACGATGTGATTGCGGCCCCCAACCTGAACGGCGACTACCTTTCGGATGCGGCCGCAGCCCTGGTGGGCGGCCTGGGGGTGGCGCCGGGCGCCAACATGTCGGACGAGGTGGCTGTGTTCGAACCCACCCACGGCTCCGTACCCAGGTACGCAGGGCAGGGCAGGGCCAATCCCACTTCCCTCATCCTGTCCGGGGCCATGATGCTCGAGCACCTGGGCTGGGGTGAAGCGGCACGGCTGGTTTACGCGGGAGTGGAGGAGGTGATCGCTGGCGGTACCCTGACTCCTGACCTGGCGCGCACGGCGGAGAGCCCTCGAGCGGTGAGCACGGCGGAATTCGGAGCGGCGGTGGCAGAGTGGATCGGCATGCCGGAGGAGGCCCGAGGGCGCCATCGACGTGCTTGACAGGGGTGGGGGGCGGTGGTAGAGTACAGGGGACAACCTGCCTTTAAGCTGGTCCCGTGAGACTGGCAAGGAGCATCCTGGCATGAACAACTTCTTGCTGGTCGGCAAGAAGTTTTTTGTGCCCCGGGGTGCGGAAGGAGGGGGAGGGAGTTGGTCACCGAGAAGGCGCGCATCATGGACGAAGAGGCCATGCGCCGGGCCATCACCCGCATCGCCCACGAGATCCTGGAGAAGAACAAGGGGATCGAGGGGCTGGTGCTGGTGGGCATCCGGCGGCGCGGGGTGCCCCTGGCGGAGCGGCTGGCGGCGCAGATCGAGGCCATCGAGGGAGGGCGGGTTCCGGTGGGGAGCCTGGACATCACCCTGTATCGCGACGACCTGACCCTGCGTTCCGATCACCCCGTGGTGCACCGCACGGAGGTGCCCTTCGGGATCCAGGGGAGGAAAGTGGTGCTGGTGGACGACGTCCTCTATACCGGGCGGACGGTGCGGGCGGCCCTGGACGCCATCATGGACCTGGGGCGTCCCGCCCTCATCCAGCTGGCGGTCCTCATCGACCGGGGGCACAGGGAGCTGCCCATCCGGGCAGACTACGTGGGGAAGAACGTCCCCACCTCACGACGGGAGATCATCCACGTGAAACTGGGGGAGACGGACGACGAAGACGCGGTAATAATCGAAGAGGTGAGCTGAGGCCCTTTAAGACGGCACCGCGAGGCCGGCAAGGGCAGAGGGAAACCCCCTGGCCGGCCGGCCGGGGGGTTTTGAGCTGGAAAGGGGGATTTTGGGGTGAAGCTGAAGAGCCGGGACATCCTCGCCCTCGAAGAGATGCCCCGCGAGGACGTGGAGCTGATCCTGGACACGGCCGGCTCCATGAAGGAGATCATCTACCGCCCCATCAAGAAGGTTCCCACCCTGCGGGGCAAGACGGTGGTGACCCTGTTCTACGAGGCGAGCACGCGCACCCGCACTTCCTTCGAGCTGGCGGCCAAGTACATGTCGGCGGACACGGTGTCCATCGCCACCGCCACCTCCAGCGTGCAGAAGGGGGAGACGCTCAAGGACACCGCCCGCACCCTGCGGGTGATGGGGTCCGACTGCGTCATCATGCGTCACCCGGTGTCGGGGTCGTGCCACTTTCTGGCCCGGGTGCTGGATGTCCCCGTCATCAACGGGGGAGACGGCATGCACGAGCACCCCACCCAGGGGTTGCTGGATATGTTCACCATGAGGGAGAGAAAGGGTCGCCTGGAAGGCTTGCGCGTGGCCATCATCGGTGACGTCTATCACTCGCGGGTGGCCCGCTCCAACATCTGGGGCCTGAAGAAGATGGGCGCCTCCGTGGTGGTGTGCGGGCCGGCCACCCTGCTGCCGCCCGAGATAGAGAAGATGGGGGCGGAGGCCACCAGCCGGGTGGAAGAGGCGGTAAAGGACGCCGACGTGGTGATGGTGCTGCGGCTGCAGTTGGAGCGCCAGCAGCGGGGCCTCTTCCCCAGCGCCCGCGAGTATTCCCGCCTGTGGGGGATTACCCGGGAGCGGCTGGACCTGGCGAAGCCCGACGCCCTCCTCATGCACCCGGGACCCATGAACCGGGGCATCGAGATCTCGTCCGAGGTGGCCGATTCGCCCCAGTCCACCATCGAGGACCAGGTCACCAACGGCGTGGCCGTGCGTATGGCCATCCTGTACCTCTTGCTGGGAGGGGGAGAGGAGAAATGAAGCTGCGCGGTGAGCCCGAACCCCTGCTCATCCGGGGCGGGCGGGTGATCGACCCCGCCCAGGGGATCGACGCGGAGATGGACGTACTCCTGGGCGACGGGGTGGTCAGGCAACTGGGCCACGACCTGGAGGCCGACGGTGCGCGGGTGTTCGAGGCCCGCGGGCTCTGGGTGGTGCCCGGTCTCATCGACATGCATGTCCACCTCCGCGAGCCGGGCGAGGAGTGGAAGGAGGACATCGCCTCCGGCACGCGGGCGGCCGCGGCGGGGGGATTCACCACCGTGGTGGCCATGGCCAACACCCGCCCTCCGGTGGACGATGCCTCTATGGTGAATTCGATTCTGGCGCGGGCGGCGGAAAAAGCCGTGGTGCACGTGCTCCCGGTGGGGGCGGTCACCCGCGGCCTGGAGGGGAAGGAACTGGCGGAGATGGGCGACATGGCGGAGGCGGGCGCGGTGGCCTTCTCCGACGATGGTCACCCCATCGCGGACGCCGAGGTCATGCGCTGCGCCCTGGAGTACGGGCACACCTTCGCTAAGCCCATCATCGACCACTGCCAGGAGCCGTCGCTCACCCGGGACGCGGTCATGCACCTGGGCTACTGGTCCACCGTGCTGGGGCTGCGCGGGATGCCGGCGGTGGCGGAAGAGATCATGGTGGCCCGCGACATCATGCTCGCCCGCCTAACCGGGGGGAAGGTCCACATCGCCCACGCCAGTACCCGGGGCACGGTAGACCTCCTGCGCGTGGCCCGGACCGAGGGGCTGCCGGTAACCGCCGAGGCTACCCCCACCCACCTCTGCCTCACCGACCGGCTGGTGCACGACACCGCCTACGACACCAGCACCAAGGTCAACCCCCCCCTGCGCGCGGCCGAGGACGTAGAGGCCCTACGGCGGGCCCTGGCCGAGGGGGTCATAGAGGCCATCGCCACCGACCATGCCCCCCACCACCGGGACGACAAGGAGGTGGAGTACAACTACGCCGCCTTCGGCATCTCCGGCCTGGAGACGGCGCTGCCCCTCCTCCTCACCGAGCTGGTGCATACGGGGATCATCCCGGCGGCCACCCTGGTGGAGCGGCTGACGGCGGGTCCTGCCCGCATCCTGGGCCTGGAGGCGGGCAGCCTGCGGGTGGGCGGCTGCGCCGACGTCACCGTGATCGACCCCGGGCTGGAGAAGAGCGTGGACCCGGACCGGTTCTACTCGAAGGGTAAGAACACCCCCCTGGCGGGCAGGAAGCTGCGGGGCTGGCCCGTCCTCACCGTGGTGGCCGGCCAGGTGGTCATGCGCGAGGGTGGGGTGCTGGCCTGATCTCAAGCCCAGGGCGCACGCGCCGCCCGGCCTCGCCGCCGGGCGCGACCGGTACCGCCCGGGTGGCAACGAGGCCAGGGCGGTGCCGCCGCGACCGGCAGGTCCCAGCGGCCGGGGGCTGCGACGGGTTGCCAGGCCGCCCGTTGTGGAATATAATGAGCAGCAGTGTATAAGTATGCATACGTGGGGGGACGGGCAATGACAGGCACGACGATCCCGGAGGTGCACGGTGGTCCTGCCGCAGTTGAGGCCACAGGCGGCGGCCGGTTGACGGGAGCGCTCGTCCTGGAGGATGGCACCGTGTACGCGGGGGAGGTTATCGGTGGCCGTGGCACCTCGGGCGGCGAAGTGGTGTTCAACACCGGCATGACCGGATACGGGGAGATCCTCACCGATCCCTCGTACTGCGGCCAGATCGTCACCCTCACCTACCCCCTGGTGGGCAACTACGGTGTGTCCGGTGGCGACCTGCAGTCCGCCCGCCCCCTGGTGAGCGGGCTGGTGGTGCACCAGGCCTGCTTCTCCCCCAGTCACCGCGAGGCGTGCTGGAGCCTGGATGATTTCCTGCGCTCCCACGGGGTGGTGGGGCTGCAGGGCGTCGACACCCGGGCGCTGGTACGTCATCTGCGCCGCCACGGTACCATGCGGGGCGTGATCACCTCCCACGCCGTTCTCCCCAGTGCGGATGGTCCCGCCGGGGCCGGTCCTCTGACGGGCGGTGGGGCGGGTGGTGGCACCGGGGGCGGTCCTCTGACGGGCGGTGGGGCTGTTGATGACGCCGGCCCCGGCTTGCAGTTGAGAGAACTGCTGGAGAGGGCGCGGGCCGTCTCCCTGCGGGGAGTCGTCTACCGCGCCACCTGCTCCCGGCCCTACCACCTCTCCGGCCGGGGGCCCCGGGTGGTGGTGGTCGACCTGGGGGTCAAGGCGGGAATCCTGCAGGCCCTGGCCAGGCGGGGCTGCAGCATCACGGTGGTACCGGCTACCTCCACGGCGGCGGACATTATGGGCTACGGGCCGCGAGGGGTGCTCTTCTCCAACGGCCCCGGTGACCCGGAGGATGCCCGGGAGGCCATCGCCGCCGCCGGGGACCTCCTGGGAAGAGTGCCGCTCTTCGGCATATGCCTGGGACACCAGGTCATGGCGCTGGCCACCGGGGCCCGTACCTTCCGCCTCAAGTACGGCCACCGGGGAGCCAACCACCCCGTGGACGATCTCTCCCTGGGGCGGGTGTTCATCACCTCCCAGAACCACGGCTATGCCGTGGCCGAGGAGGGACTGCCCGCGGGGGTGACGGTGACGGCGCGCAACCTCAACGACGGTACCGTGGAGGGCCTGGAATTCGCCGGCCGGGATGCCTTCAGCGTGCAGTACCATCCCGAGGCCGGACCCGGTCCCCGCGATACCGGCTATCTCTTCGACCGCTTCCTGGCCCTGGCAACGGGCGGCAAGTGGCGGGGCGGGGAGCACGCGGAGGAGCGCAGGGCCGGATAACTGTGCGCCTTTAGGAGCGGAAGGATAGGCCGGGCTGCCGGCGGGAGCGGATGGGGGCGAGAGGATGGGGGCGGGAGGGTGAGGGGAAAGCCGGCCAGGGTGCTGGTGATCGGGTCGGGACCCATCGTCATCGGGCAGGCGGCCGAGTTCGACTACGCGGGCAGCCAGGCCTGCCAGGCTCTGCGCGAGGAAGGGGTGGAGGTCATCCTCTGCAACCCCAACCCCGCCACCATAATGACCGACAGCCACATGGCCGACCGCGTGTACCTGGAGCCGCTCACCGTGGACACCGCCGCAGCCATCCTGGCGCGGGAGCGGCCGGACGGCATCCTGGCCACCCTGGGCGGGCAGGTGGGTCTCAACCTGGCGGTGGAACTGCACCGGGCAGGGTTGCTCGCCCGCTTCGGAGTGGGGTTGCTGGGGACGCCGCTGGAGGCCATCGAGGGGGCGGAAGACCGGGAGAAGTTCCGCGCGGCCATGGGGGCGCTGGGGGAACCGGTCCCCCCGAGCGGCACCGCCTCTTCCGTGCCGGCGGCGCTGGAGTTGGCCGCGCGCATCGGCTACCCCGTGGTGGTACGCCCTGCCTTCACCCTGGGAGGCACGGGCGGGGGCGTGGTCCGCGGGCCGCGGGAACTGGGGCAGGTGGCGGCGCGGGGCCTGCGCTTTTCACCCATCAGCCAGGTGCTGGTGGAGAGGAGCCTCCTGGGGTGGAAGGAAATCGAGTACGAGGTGATGCGGGACGGCCGCGACAACTGCATCACCGTGTGTAGCATGGAGAACTTCGATCCCATGGGGGTGCACACGGGCGACTCCATCGTGGTGGCCCCCACCCAGACCCTCTCCGACCGGGAGTACCAGCTACTGCGCTCCGCCGCCCTGCGCATCATCCGGCACCTGGGGATCAGGGGGGGCTGCAACATCCAGTTCGCCCTCGACCCCTCGAGCGGCGACTACTTCGTCATCGAGGTCAACCCGCGGGTGAGCCGGTCCTCGGCCCTGGCCTCGAAGGCCACCGGCTACCCCATCGCCCGGGTGGCGGCCAAGCTGGCCCTGGGGCTGGGCCTGGACGAGATCGTCAATCCCGTGACCGGCTATACGCGCGCCTGCTTCGAGCCCGCCCTGGACTACGTGGTGGTGAAGATACCGCGCTGGCCCTTCGACAAATTCCCGTCCGCCGACCGTCAACTGGCCACCCAGATGAAATCCACGGGCGAGGTGATGGCCATCGGGCGCACCTTCCCCGAGGCGCTGGGCAAGGCGGTGCGCGCCCTGGAAGGCGCAGGCGGGTGCGGTGACCACGCCCGGCCCGACGCCGACGATGGGCTGCTGGAGTCCCTGGGGCGGGCCGACGACGCCCGGCTGTTCTTGCTCCTGGAGGCGTTGCGGCGCGGCCACCCGGTGAGCGATCTCGGGGAGCGCACGGGCATCGATCCCTGGTTCCTGCACGGCCTGGCCGCGGTGGTCTCGGCTGCCGAGGGGGTCAGGCGGATGGGGGCGGCGGGCCTGCGGGCCCTGGACGGACAGGGGTGGAGGCGGTTGAAGGCGGCCGGCCTGTCCGACGCCGACCTGGCGGGCCTGGCGGGTGTGGAGGGGGAAGAGGTGCGCCAGTGGCGTTGCGCGGCCGGCGCCCGTCCCGCCTTCAAGATGGTGGACACTTGCGCCGGGGAGTTCGAGGCGGCCACGCCCTACTATTACTCCACCTACACGGGACCGGGCGGTGCGGTCGAGGACGAAGCCGAACCCCTTCCCGGCCTGCGGGTACTGGTGCTGGGGTCGGGACCCATCCGCATCGGGCAGGGTATCGAGTTCGACTACTGCACCGTTCACGCCGTGCGGGCCCTGCAGGAGATGGGCTACCGGGCCGTGGTGGTAAACAGCAACCCCGAGACCGTTTCCACCGATTACTCCATGGCCGACCGCCTGTATTTCGAGCCCCTCGCCCTGGAGGATGTGCTGGCCGTTTGCGAGAGTGAGCGCCCGGAAGGCGTGCTGGTCCAGTTCGGCGGGCAGACGGCTATCAACCTGGCGGCTCCCCTGGCGCGCGCGGGGGTGCCCATCCCCGGCACGTCCCCGGACGCCATGGCCCTGGCCGAGGACCGGCGGCGCTTCGACTCCCTGGTGGGGGAACTGGGTATCCCCCGGCCTCCCGGCGGAACCGCCCTTTCCCGGGAGGAGGCCCTGGCCATCGCCCAGCGGGTGGGGTACCCGGTCCTGGTGCGGCCCTCCTGGGTGCTGGGCGGGCGGGCCATGGAGATCGTGTACGGGGAGGAGGACCTGGCGCGCTACATAGAGCACGCCACTGCCCTTTCCCCGGCATCCCCCGTGCTGGTGGACCACTATCTGCTGGGGCGGGAGGTGGAGGTGGACGCCGTTTCCGACGGCGCGGAGGTACTGGTGGCCGGGGTGATGGAGCACCTGGAGCGGGCGGGCATCCATTCCGGTGATTCCACCGCCATCTATCCCCCCCAGTCCCTGTCACCGGAGCAGGTGGCGGTGGTGGTGGGTTACACCACCCGTCTGGCGCTGGCCCTGGGGGTGGTGGGGCTCCTCAACGTCCAGTACGTGGTCCACGAGGGCCGGGTGTGGGTGCTGGAGGCCAATCCCCGGGCCAGCCGTACCGTCCCCTTCCTCACCAAGGCGACCGGAGTGCCCCTGGTAAGGGTGGCCACCGGGACCATGCTGGGCCGGAGCCTGCGCGAGCAGGGATACTGTGGCGGCCTCCACCCGGCCCCCCCAGGGGTGGCGGTGAAGGCCCCGGTGTTTTCCTGGTCCAAGCTCCTGGGGGTGGACACCACCCTGGGGCCGGAGATGAAATCCACCGGCGAGGTGATGGCCTTTGGCGCCGACCTGCCCTCGGCCCTGGTGAAAGCATACCGCGCCGCCGGGGTGGCCCTGCCCGAAGGTGCCGGGGTACTGGTAAGCCTGGCCGATGAAGACAAGGAGTCCGCCCTGGACGCCGTGCGCCGCCTTTACCAGCTGGGGTGCTGTCTCCACGCCACCCGCGGCACTGCCGACTTCCTGGCCGCCCGGGGCATCCCGGCATCGTCGTGGAACAAGCTCAGCGAGGGCAGGCCCCACGTCCTGGATCTGCTAACCGGGGGAGGCGTCCACCTGGTCATCAACACCCCTTCGTCCGGCCGGCGGGCCGAACGCGACGGGTTTGCCATCCGCCGGGCCGCCGCCGAGGCGGGCATCCCCTGCCTGACCTGCCCGGATACGGTGCAGGCCCTGGTGGAAGCCTGGGCCTCCCGCCCCGGGCCGGCGGAGCCCGTCTGCCTCCAGGATCGCGGGGGGAGGGGGCGGTAGCCTCGCCCAACTCTGGCTGAGCAAGGATATTCCCTGGAAGTGAAGAATACTGTTGCCTGGACCATGGGAGGACCGGTGCTCACGCCCGGGCGCCGGGCGGGGGAGTGAGGAATTGAAGGAGTGGGTTGAGGAAGACGGGCGGGTGCTCACCTGCGCAGAGGTGGCACCCGGCCACGGGTGCATCGAGGTACTGGCTCCCGGCCTGGCCGCCCGCGCTCTTCCCGGGCAGTTTGCCATGGCACGGAGCGGCACTCGCTTCCTGGCCCGGCCCCTCAGCTTCTTCGACATCGACCCCGGGCGCGGGGTGGTGGCGTTTCTGGTGCGGGCGGCGGGCGAAGGGACGCGGGCCCTGCTGTGCCTCCGGCCCGGTGACGGGTTGGGCCTGGCCGGGCCCTTCGGGAACGGATTCCCCCTCGTGAGCGGGGGCACCCTGCTCCTGGTGGCGGGAGGCGTGGGGGTGGCCCCCTTCCCCCCGGTGGTGCGGAGGGCCACGGCCGCCGGGACGGGGGTGCGGGTGGTGCTGGGTGCCCGTACCGCTGCCCTGCTCCTGGCAACGGCCCAACTGCGGGACGCGGGTGCCGAGGTGGTTACCTGTACGGAAGACGGTTCCGGGGGCGTGCGGGGTACGGTGAGCGACGCCCTGCCCGGCGTGCTCCGTGACCTCCTGGCGGGCGCCCCCGGTGGGTGCGCCTTTGCCTGCGGCCCGCCCGCGATGCTGGTGGCTGTGGCCCGCCTTTGTGAGGAGGCCGGGGTTCCCCTGTACGTATCCCTGGAGGCCCGTATGGGCTGCGGTTTCGGCGTGTGCCGGGGATGTGCGGTGCCGGCGGCAGCCGGGGGGTACCTGCACGTTTGCCAGGACGGCCCGGTCTTCCCCGCCCGGGCCGCGGACCTGGGGGGTGTGGCCCGCCTGTGGGAGCATGCCGGGGACGGTGACGGCGGTGGCTGTGCATGAAGGACAGGGGACGGGTGTCGGCGGTGGCGGGCCGGATCTCAGCGTCAATCTGGCCGGTATCCGTCTGGCCAACCCGGTACTGGTGGCCTCGGGCACTTTCGGGTACGGGCGGGAGATGGCGCGGTGGTTTGACCTGCGCCTGCTGGGTGGCATCATAACCAAGGGAACCACCCTGGCGGCCCGGCCGGGGAATCCGCCGCCCCGCATTGCCGAGACCCCCGCCGGCCTGCTCAACTCCATCGGGCTGGAGAATCCCGGGGTCGATGCCGTGATCGGGGAGGAGATCCCCTTCCTGCGCCAGTTCGGCGTGCCCGTCATCGTCAACATCGCCGGGGAAACGGTGGAGGAATATGCTACCGTGGCGGCCAAACTGGAGGGAGTGGAGGGCGTCAGCGGCCTGGAGGTCAACGTGTCCTGTCCCAACGTGCGGGCCGGGGGTATGGTCTTCGGCACCGATCCCGCCGCCACCGCGGCGGTGGTGAAAGCGGTGCGGGCGGCGACCTCCCTTCCCCTGCTCGTTAAGCTGACCCCCAACGTCACGGACATCGTTGAAGTGGCGCGCGCGGCCCAAGAGGCGGGGGCCGATGCCCTGACCCTCGTCAATACCCTGAAGGGGATGGCCATCGACGTACAGTTGCGCCGTCCCCTCTTGGGTGCGGTCACCGGCGGGCTCTCCGGGCCCGCCATCAAGCCGGTGGCCCTGCGTATGGTCTGGGAGGTGGCCGGCGCGGTGAATCTCCCCATCGTGGGTTGCGGCGGTATCATGAGCGGGCGGGATGCCGTGGAATTCCTGCTCGCCGGTGCCAGCGCGGTGGCGGTGGGCAGTGCCACCCTGGTGAATCCCCTGGCGGCCCCCCGCGTGGTGAGGGAAATGGCTGCCTGGCTGGCGGAGGAGGGGTTCGCCGGCGTGTCGGAAGTGGTGGGGATGGCTCGCGGGCCGGGGGCACTGCGCCCCGGCGACGCACCCGGGGGAGGTGGGCCGGCGTGACCGTTTCGCCTGCTCGCCCGTGGCGCCCGGGGTCTCCGGAGGAGCGGCTGGTGGTGGCCCTGGACGTGGCTGACCTGAGGGCGGCGCGCTCCCTGGTCACCGCCCTGCGACCCCTGGTGACCTGGTTCAAGGTGGGACTGCAACTGTATTCGGTGGCGGGGCCCGCCACGGTGGAACTGGTGAAGGAGCAAGGGGGGCGGGTATTCGTCGACCTGAAGCTCCACGACATCCCACACACGGTAGCACGCGCCGCCGCTGCCCTAACCCGGCTGGGAGCTGACATGATCAGCCTGCACGCTGCGGGCGGGCAGCGCATGATGGCGGAGGCGGTGGCAGCGGTCCGGGACACGGGAGCGGCTGCGGCCCGTGACACGGCGGCGGGGGCATTCCGCGAGGCGGCGGGGGCATTTCGCGAGGCGGCAGCGGCGGGCCGGGGCGGACCCTTCCTGGTGGGTGTCACCGTGCTCACCAGCCTGGGGGAGGAGGATCTCTGCGCCCTGGGGGTCGCCCGCAGCCTGACCGGCCAGGTGTTGGCACTGGCGCGCCTGGCGCTAAAGGCAGGGCTGGATGGTTGGGTTGCTTCCCCGCGTGAGGCGGCGCTCCTGAGGAGGGAGCTGGGCTCCGACCCCCTCATCGTCACCCCTGGCATCCGCCCGGTAGCGGCAGTGGCGGGCCGCCGGGGGACTGACGACCAGGTGCGGGTGGCCACGGCCGCACAGGCACTGGGCGAGGGGGCGGACTGGCTGGTGGTGGGTCGTCCCATCACCTGCGCGCCCGATCCCGTGCAGGCGGCCCGGGTCCTGGTGGAGGAGTTACGGCAGGCTGTCCGTGGTGAGGAGGAGGCGTCGCTGTGACGGAAGAGGAGATCGTGCGGTTGCTGCGAGAGACGGGCGTCATCATGGAGGGGCACTTCCGCCTAACCTCGGGCAGACACAGCCCCACCTTCCTGCAGTGTGCGCAGGTGCTCCAGTATCCCCATCATGCCGAGTTCCTGTGCCGAGGACTGGCGGCACCTTTCGCGGGGAGCGGCGTGCAGGCGGTGATCGGTCCGGCGGTGGGCGGCATTATCCTGGCTTACGAGACCGCGCGCGCCCTGGGGGTGCGGGCCATCTTTGCGGAAAGGGAACAAGGACAGATGCGCCTCCGGCGCGGGTTTACCATTTCCCCGGGGGAGCGTTTGCTGGTGGTGGAGGACGCTGTGACCACGGGTGGGTCGGTGAATGAGGTGCTGGAGCTTCTGGCCCAGGCCAGAGCCCGAGCCGTGGGCGTGGGTGTGCTGGTGGATCGCAGTGGAGGCAAGGTGGGGTTCGGAATACCCCAGGTAGCCCTGGTCACCCTGGACGTGCCCTCGTATTCGCCCGCCGAGTGCCCCCTGTGCCGGGCCGGTGTCCCCCTGACCTACCCCAAGGGAGCAGCGCTGTAGCGAGAGGGGTGATCGGGGGTGGAACACCGAACCGGAGCCCTGCCGGGCGCCCGCGGCGCGGAGCTGTTCTGGCAGTGCTGGCGCCCCCCCGGGCCGCGGGGGGTCTTCCTGGTGGTACACGGCCTGGGGGAACACAGCGGTCGCTACCAGAACGTGGTTGATGCTCTCGAGGGCCTGCCCCTTTCCATCTGGGCCCACGACCTGCGGGGCTTTGGCCGCTCCACGGGACAGCGCGGGCATGTGGACTCGTTCTGGGACTACATGGAGGATCTGGACAGCTTCCTGGAACTGGTTCGGACTGAGGAGGGGGAGCTCCCCGCTTTCCTCCTCGGGCACAGCTTCGGAGGGCTGGTGGCCCTCCACTATGCCCTCTGCCGGCCGGGGCGGCTGGCGGGGCTCGTGCTCTCCAGCCCCTGCGTTGGTCTGGCCCTGGAGATCCCCCGCTGGAAGCGCAACGCCGGTATGCTGCTGGCGCGATTCCTGCCCAGGTTCTCCATGCCCAACGGCATAGACCCGACCCTCCTTTCCCGCGACGCCGAGGTGGTGCAGAGGTACCGGCGCGATCCCCTGGTGACCGACCGGGTGAGCGCGCGCCTTTTCGCGGAGATGCTATCCGGTATGGCCCGGGTGGCCCGCCGGGCGGTGCAGCTTGACGCCCCCTGCCTGCTCCTTCTCGCCGGGGAGGACGGCCTGGTGTCTGTTCCCGTGGCCGAAAACGTTTTCGTGCGCCTGGGGACCCACGACAAGGAGATGCACGTCTACCCCGGCTACTTCCACGAGCTTTTCAACGAAGAGGCCAAGGAGGAGCCCCTGGGCCGGCTGCGGCAGTGGCTGGAGCAGCGCCTCGACCGGGCCCGGTCCCGGTAGCAGACCGGCACGCCTCAACGCGAGTTGGCAGGCCGCTGAGCGTTATCGGGTCAGCCCCCGGGCTGGTCCGGCTCCGGCCGGGGTGGCGGCGCCGGTTCGACCAGCAGCGTGTGCTCCTCCCGGTAGAGCACCTGCCCTGGCCCTCCTCCGGGTCGGCGGCGGACGTGTTTGCGCAGCGTCCAGTCGACATCGGCCTTTGCGGACCGGCGGGCGTCGCTGAAGTGGGCGGCCACCGCCGCGGCCCGGGCGATGGCCTCCGGGCTGGCCGCCCGGCCGGGGGCAGAGCGCAGGATGACGTGGCTTCCCGGAATGCCCCGGGCGTGCAACCAGATGTCATCCGGGCGGGCCAGTACGAAGGTGACGAAGTCGTTGGCTTCGGCTCCCCTTCCGACCGTCACCTCTTCTCCCCCGGGGAGCCAGAAACGCAGCACCCGTCGTCCTGCGGTGCGGCCCTGCTCCCGCCGGCGGGCGGTGGGCACCGCCCCGTACCGGCGGCCGATAGAGATTTCCCGCGGCCTCTTCGCGCCGGCGCGGCCGGTCCCGGGGCCGGCGGGAATCCCGGCGGCCTCCATCTCGCGCTCCAGGACCTCCAGGGTGTCGCGGTCGGCGGCCCGGCCCAGTCCTTCCTCTAGCTGCTCCAGGTAGACCAGGCGGGTGGTTTCCTCGTCCAGCCGATGCTTGAGGGGTTCCAGGGACCGGCGGGCCTTGGTGTACCTGCGGAAGTACTCCTGAGCGTTCTCCCGGGCGGAACGGGCCGGATCGAGGGGGATTTCCACCGGGTGCGGCTCTTCCCGGTAGTAGTCGATCACCTCAACCCGGTCGCGGCCGGCGGGCAGGCGAGACGCCTGGGCGAGAAGGAGTTCTCCCCAGGTGCGGTAGCGCAGCCCCTGGTGAGCCCGGTCAAGGTCCGCACGCAGGGATTGCACCAGTCGCTCCTGACGATCCCGCTGGCGGCCCAGGGCCCGGCGCAGGCGGGCATGCCACGCCCTGAACTCCTCCCTGGCCACCACCTCTTCGTGGTACTCGTCCAGCAACTGGCTCATGCCCGGGTACTGGCGGCCAACGGGCCCGTGGGCCAGCGGCATCAGGCACCAGTATTCCCGGGGTTGCCCCCTCTCGTCGGTGATCACCATCGGCCGGGGATTGCTCCTGGCCTCCTCCCACAGTTCATCGGCCACCCGCATCATGCTGCCCATCTCGCCGCCCTCGGGCAGCATCCCGGCGGGTCCGCCCGGCGCGGGCGCGCCCGCCCGGGCAGCCATTTCGCGGGCGAAAAAGGGACCCCACGCTCCCGCCGGGGGAGGAGGGGGCGACTCGTAGGGTACGCCGGGTAGCAGGAGCCGTCTGCCCTGCCCTCCCGGACGGGGACCCTCCTCGCGCCACGCACCCAGGATGCGGCCGTCGCCGTCCAGGAGGATGAGGTTGGACCCCGGCCCCATGATCTCCACCACGAGGCGAGGGCTGGTGCCCAGGGGGGTGCGGAAGGTCAGGATGAGGACCCGATCGCGGTCTTCCTGCCGGGCTGCCACCAGGTGAGCACCCTCCAGGTGCTTGCGCAGGAGGGGCGCGAGGGGAGGGGGAGCAAGCGGGGGGTGCTCACGGAAGCTCAGGTGGATACGCGCGAAGCGAGGGTGCATGGATATCAGCAGCTGGGTACGGATTCCCGGCCGAAAGAGCACCAGCAGCACTTCCGACGGCTGTCCCTGCCCGCCTCCGGAGGCATAAACCCGGTCCACCCGGGCGGGAATTATCTCTTCGATTTCACGTGTTACCGCGGCCATCACCAGAGCATCGAAGGGCACGTCCATCCCCCCTGGAACTTAGCTTCGGCAACTTCGGGGCTTTCCCTCGGTGTGCACGTCTGATTCCGCGCGGGCCACCTGTGTTAGGAACGATTCCTGACGGGTACCATCGGGGGGCGGTGCATCCTCCCGCCCTGCGGTGTACGCTGCCGCCCTGCGGTGCATCGCGGATGCCGGGATCCTCCCCTGCGCCTTTATAAGAGGAATTCGGTCCTTTGCGTCGAAAGCAGGTGAAACCCGGAGAAGGCATGGACAGGGGGGTTGGCCCGGTTGCGCTCGTGGGAGTGGATGCAGCAGGCACTGGACCTGGTGGGGCGGGGCGTCATCGCCATCGATGCCCTGGGCACCATTCAGGTGTACAACCGCAGGGCCATGGCCCTGTTCGGTATCGACCCGCGAGCGGGACCGGGGCATCCCCCGGGCAGGCTACAGGCCGGAGACGTGGTGTTGCTGGCGGACAATCTGCTGGGAGGCGACGATGGCGGCCTTACCGCGGCACACCTGGCGGCGATAGGCGTTGACCCCGCGCAGGTGGTTCCAGGGGGGACCACCGTTGTCATCGGCAGGTATCCTTCCCCGCCCGGGTCGGCCTGCTTCCGCAGCGGTCCGGCGCATGTGGATCTCACCGTGGCCAGCTTTGCAGGCACCGTGTGGGTGCGGGTATCCGCCCATGCCCGGGACCGGGTTCTCCAGGTCCGCGTAGGTGACGCCACGTATTCTTTCTCTTACGACCGCTGTGCCGGGCATCTCGTGCTCCTTGACGGGCAGGACTACCGGGTGAAGTTCTACCAGGCCCGGGGCTACACGGCTCGCGGGGAAAGCGCCCGCGAGATCCTGGAGGGGAAGGAGTACGCGGCCAAAGGGCAGGGGGCCCCGCTCCCGCGCTTGCACGGGATTCCCATCACCCAGATTCACCCCGACTCCGCCGAGATTGCCGATCTGCTGCGAGTCGCCCGGGGGGAACAGACAGGCCAGGGCGATGTGGTCAGGACTCTGAACGGTATCCCCGTCAGGATGCGGGTGGTGCCGGTTACGCGCCGGGGGGCCGTAACGGGCGCGGTGCTGACGGTCGAAGACCTGGAGGAGCTGGAAACCGCACGCCGGGACGACGAGCGGGCGCTGAAGTCCCTGCGGTCCCTGGTGACGGGCGAGGCCGCACCTTCCGGTGCCCAGCTCGGGCTGGTCCGGCTGGCCGGCATCAGCAGGGAGATCGAGGAGGTTCGCACCCTGGCGGAGAGAGCGGCCGAAACCGACCTCAGCGTACTCCTCCTGGGAGAAACGGGGACCGGGAAAGGCCTGCTGGCGCGGGTCATCCACGAAGCGAGCCGCAGGCGGGATAAGCCCTTCGTGCACGTGAACTGCGCCGCCATCCCGGCCACTCTGCTGGAATCGGAGCTGTTCGGGTACGAGGAGGGCAGCTTCACGGGGGCCCGCCGGGGTGGCATGAAGGGGAAGTTCGAGCAGGCCCAGGGAGGGACCATTTTCCTGGACGAGATCGCCGATCTGGACGCGTCGCTGCAGGCCAAAGTCCTCCATGCCACAGACGAAGGGGAGGTATGCCGGCTGGGGGGATCTGCTCCGGTGCGGCTGGACGTGCGCCTCATAGCAGCCACCAACCGTGACCTGGAATCCCTGGTTGCGGCCGGTGGCTTCCGGCAGGATCTCTACTGGCGGCTCAACGTGGTGTGCATCAGGCTGCCCCCGCTGCGCGAGCGCCGGTGCGACATCCCGGTGCTGGTCGATCAGTTGCTACCGGAGATCGCCCGCAGGGCCGGCTGCCCCTCGCTCAGCATCAGTGAGGCGGCGGGCGAAGTTCTGATGCACTATTCCTGGCCGGGCAACGTGCGGGAGCTGCGCAATGTGCTGGAAGCGGCCGCCCTGCTGGCGGATGACGGTGTGATCGGTCCCGGTCACCTGCCCGCACGCCTGCGCAGGGGCCGGGATGCCGAGGCCGAACCGGTGAGGGTGATGCAGGTGGCGCCGCTGCGGGAAGTGGTGGCGCGGGCAGAGCGGCAGCTGATCGCCATGGCCCTGCACTCTGCCCGGGGCGATCGCAGGCGGGCGATGGCCATGCTGGGCATCAGCCGCAGCTCTTTCTACCAGAAAGCCAGGGCCTGCGGCCTGTCCACCATGGTGGACGCCTCGCCGCCGCCCGGTCCGGAAACCTGGACGGAGGTGCAGGACGCTGCCCGCCCGCAAGGGGGTTCGGCCCGTGGTTTCGGGGTGAGCGCGGCGGAGAGCAGTGGCACATTCCTTGCTTAACACCCCGGGCAGCACCGGCACCGCCCCGCAGGCGAGGGCGGGCCGGGCCGGGGGGCCGGAGGCCGGGTGGTAGAGGAAGAATTGAGGGGAATAGCTGCACCCGTCGCTTTCTGGAAGATGGCCGGGTGCGGCAATGACTTCGTGGTCATCGACAACCGCGAGGAACGGATACCGGAGAGGGCCAAGGGAGCTTTTGCGCGCAAGGTGTGTACGCCCCACCTCTCCCTGGGGGCGGACGGAGTGATGCTTATCGAGAGCTCGTGCACCTGTCACCTGCGTATGCGCCTCTTCAACCCGGACGGGTCGGAAGGGGAGATGTGCGGAAACGGGGCCCGCTGCACGGCCCTGGTTGCCTGGCGGCGGGGCCTGGCGCCGCCCCGCATGACCATGGAGACGCAGGCCGGTGCGGTGGAAGCGGTGGTGCAACCCGGCTCAGTGGCCATCCACATGCAGGCGGGGCCTGCGGAAGCCATCCCCCTGAGCGAGGCACTCCGCATGGAGGAGGTCTTTTCTCTTCGGGAGGCGGTGCGCGCGTTCTTCGTGCCGGCAGGAGTGCCCCACCTGGTGATACCACTGGCGGACCCGGGTCTGGTTGATCGCCTGGATGTCGATGACGTCGGAAGGAAGATCAGGTTTGGGGGGCGGTTCCCGCGAGGCGCGAACGTGGACATCGTCGCCCGGGAAGAAGGCGGGGTTAAGGTGCGGACCTACGAAAGGGGGGTCGAACGGGAGACCTATGCCTGCGGTACCGGGGCGATATCGGCGGCACTGGTGGCCGAAATGCTGGGCTGGGTCACTTCCCCGGTGACCGTGCGGACAAGAGGGGGCAGGCTGGTCGTAAGCAGGGAAGCCGGAAGCGAGACGGGCGTGTGGCTCAAGGGTCCTGTCGTCACCATCGCGTGCGGGTATCTTTTCGGTCCGGCCTGGCAGCCGGACCCTTCCCAATCAGACGGAGGTGAATGGTCGTGGTGCGCAAGCTGATGGCGCTCGCGGTGGCCGGGGCACTCGTGCTGGGTGCCCTGGCGGGATGTGCGGGGAGCAAGCCCGAGGCCAAACCGGAGGCCAAGCCGGCAGAAGAGCAGGTCATCAAGATCGGTCACGAGGTGGCCCTGACCGGCGACTCCTCCATGTGGGGCCAGTCGGAGAAGAACGCCCTGGAGATGGTGATCGAGAAGATCAACAAAGAGGGGGGAGTGCTGGGGAAGCAGATCAGGCTGGTGTCGTACGACAACCGGGCCGACGCCACCGAGGGTGTCAACGTGGCCCGGCGCCTCATCCACCAGGACAAGGTGGTGGCCATCATCGGACCGGCCCAGAGCGGCGTGGCCATCGCCACATCGTCGGTGACGGAGCCCGACAAGGTCCCCTTCGTCGCGACCACCGCCACCAACCCCAAGGTCACCGTGGATAACAATGTGCTCAAGAAGTACGCTTTCCGGGCGTGCTTCATCGACCCCTTCCAGGGCACCGTGGCTGCCCAGTTCGCCTACACCGACCTGGGGGCTCGCAAGGCGGCCATTCTCTACGACGTGGGTTCGGATTACTCGTCCTGGCTGGGCAAGTACTTCTCCGAGGCGTTCACCAAGCTGGGCGGGGAGATCGTGGGCAACGAAGCCTTCCGCTCGGGCGAGCTGGACTTCCGGGCCATGCTGGGCAAGATCAAGCCCAAAAACCCCGATGTGCTCTTCATCCCCACCATGCAGAAGGAAGCGGCTCTGGCCATGAAGCAGGCCCGCGACCTGAAGATGAAGGCGACTTTCATGGGAGGTGACGGCTGGGCCAGCCCCGACCTCATCACCCTGGGCGGCAGCGCGGTGGAGGGCTCGTACTTCGTGAACATCGCCAGCCTGGAGGACCCCGAGATCCAGGACTTCATCGCCGAGTACCGCCAGCGCTACCAGGCGGATCCCGTCATGCCCAACCCCATCATGGCGGTGGATGCCCTCTATGCCATCGTGGACGCCATCAAGCGGACGCAGAGCACCGATCCCACCAAGATCGCGGAAGCCCTGGCCCAGACCAAGGACCTCAAGGTACTGAGCGGCCTGCTCACCATCGACCCCGACACTCACGATCCCGTGAATAAGCCCGCCGTGATCCAGGGGGTCAAGGAGGGCAAGTTCGTATTCGTGAAGAAATACGTGACCAGGTAGCGTAACATCGCATGCCCCGGGGGACCCTTGTGGGTCCCTCGGGGTTCTGGGAGAGAAACGAACTTGCTCTTGCAAACTCTGGTAACGGGCCTGGCCATCGGCGGGATATACGCCCTCATGGCGGTCGGATATTCTCTGGTGTTCAGCGTGCTCAACTTCAGCAACTTTGCCCACGGGACGGTGATCATGCTCGCGTCCTACATGGGGTATTACATCCTCGCCTCCTTCCATCAGCCCCTGGCGGTTGCCATCTTGGGGGCTGTGGTGGGAGCGGCCGGGCTGGCGGTGTTGAACGAGAGCATCGCCTATTCCTCCCTGCGGGCACGGCGGGCTCCCAGCCTGTATTTCATGATCAGCGCCATGGGCACGTCCATCTTCCTGGAGAACATGGTGTACGTGACCATCGGGTCCCACTTCTACGCTTACCCCGAGATATTCCACCGCCAGACCATCACTTTGCTGGCCAGCTCTGTGGGCATTCTCGATCTCTTCGCGCTGGGCTTCTCTGCTGCGGCTATCACCGTCCTCCACTACTTTCTCACGCGCAGCAAGCTGGGCACCGCCATCCGGGCAGCGAGCTACGACATGACGGTGGCCAGCATCAACGGCGTGAACATCAACCGGCTCGTGAAGCTGGTCTTCGTGCTGGCGGGGTCCCTGGCGGGGCTTTCCGGTATCTTCATGGGTCTCAAGTACATCGTGTACCCCACCATGGGCTGGATCACCAACAAGGCGTACATCGCCGCCGTAATCGGTGGCCTGGGCAGCCTGCCCGGTGCGGTGATCGGCGGGCTCATCCTGGGCCTCACCGAGACGCTGGTATCCGTGTACGTTTCCTCGATCATCCGCGACGTATTCAGCTTTTCGCTGCTGGTGGTGCTGCTGCTGGTACTGCCCACGGGGTTGCTGGGCAAGTCGCTGGAGGAGAAGGTGTAGGGGGCCCATGGGCGAGTATCTGACCGGGGTGCTGACCATTATCTGCATCAACATGGTGGCCACCACCGGCCTGGCCGTGCTCACCGGGTTCACCGGTCTGTTCAGCCTGGGCCATGCCGCCTTCGTGGCCATCGGTGCGTATACGGCCGGCATCCTCACCTACTTCTACCACTGTCCCTACCCCCTCGCCCTGCTGGCCGGTGCCGTCAGCGCGGGTGCGGCGGGGTTGGTGATCGGCTATCCCACTCTCCGCGCCAAGCTGCGGAGCGACTACTTCGCCATCGCCACCCTGGGGTTCGGCGAGGCCGTGCGGGTGCTGCTCGAGAACCTGGACATCACCCAGGGGGCGCGCGGGTTGCCCGGTATCGCCCACCACACCAGCCTGCCCGTGGCCGCCGCCACCGCGGCCTTCATGCTGCTCATGGCGCGCAACCTGATCTCGTCCCACTTCGGACGGGAGGCGGTGGCGGTGCGGGAGGACCACGTGGCCGCCGAGATCATGGGCGTGGATGTCATGCGGGCCAGGATGAGGTCGCTCCTGTTCAGCGCTGCGGCCGCCGGTCTCTCGGGCGGGCTGTTCGCCCACTACTTCAACTTCATCCAGCCCGCCATGTTCACTTCGGTGCTGTCCACGCAGCTTACGGCGGCAGTGGTGTGCGGAGGTATGGGCAGCCTGACCGGCCCCGCCCTCGCCACTGCCCTCTTCGTAGGCATCCCGGAGCTGCTGCGGGTGGCCAGCATGTGGAGGCTGGTGGCCTACGGGGCCCTCCTGGTGGCCATCATGGTGTTCCGTCCCCAGGGCCTGCTGGGCTACCGCGAGTTGGGCTGGAAGACCATGGGATGGCGTGGCCGCCCCGCCCGACATCCGTCCGAGGCCACGCCTGGCGCAGGCGGTCTCGGGGGCGTGGGGAGCGTTGCGGATGGTGCCGCGCCCGGGCAAGAGGCGACGGCCGGCAGGCCCGTCCTCCAGCTGGCCCGGGTGAGCAAACGGTTCGGCGGCGTGGTGGCCTGCGACCGTCTCAATGCGGAGCTGTGCCCGGGGGAAATCCTGGGACTGATCGGTCCCAACGGGGCGGGCAAGACCACGGTGTTCAACCTGATCACGGGCGTCTACCCCGTGTCGGAGGGGGAGATCACGTTCGACGGGCTGAGCGTGCGGGGGCTGCGGCCGGATCGCATCGCCCGCGCCGGCATCGCGCGCACCTTCCAGAACGTCCGCCTCTTCCGCAACCTCAACGTGCTGGACAACGTGCTCATGCCGGTCGGCCACCCGCCCGGGTACACCCTCCTGGACGCGCTGCTGCGGACACGCCGCTGCCTGAAGCGGGAGGCCGAGCTGCGGCAGCAGGCCCTGGCCCTGCTGGAGCGGGTGGGGCTGGAGGGTCACGCCGGTCAGCGTTCCCACAGCCTGCCCTACGGCCTGCAGCGGCGCCTGGAGATAGCGCGGGCGCTGGCCTTGCGGCCGCGCGTGCTGCTGCTCGACGAGCCGGCGGCGGGCATGAATCCGGAGGAGAGCCGGAGCCTGGTTGACATGGTGCGGGCCATCCACCGCTCCTTCGGCCTCAGCACCGTGCTGATCGAGCACCACATGGATGTGGTCACCGACCTCTGCGACCGCATAGTGGTGCTGAACTTCGGGGCCCTCCTGGCGGAGGGTCCCCCGAACGCGATCCAGCAGAATCCGCTCGTACTCAAGGCGTATCTGGGGGAGGCCGGGGCCCGTGCTGGCGGTTGAGGACCTCCACGTTTCCTACGGAGAGATCCGGGCCCTGCGGGGAGCATCCCTGCGGGTGGAGCGGGGAGAGATCGTGTGCCTGCTGGGGGCCAACGGGGCCGGCAAGTCAACACTGATGTGGACCCTGGCGGGAGTGCTGCGGCCCAGGGCTGGCCGTATCCTCTTCCTGGGCCGGCCCCTGACCGGGCGCCCCCACGAGGTCCTCAGCCGCGGCGTATGCCTGGTGCCGGAGCGGCGTCGCCTGTACGCCAATCTGACGGTGAGCGAGAACCTGCTCATGGGTGCCTTCCTGCGCCGCGACCGGGCGGGCATATCCCGGGACACGGAGGCCATGTTCGACCTGTTTCCTGTGCTCAGGGAGCGGCGGCGCCAGTACGCCGGCACCCTCTCCGGCGGCGAGCAGCAGATGCTCGCCATCGCCCGGGGATTGATGTCGCGGCCCCAGCTGTTGCTGCTGGACGAGCCCTCCCTGGGACTGGCGCCCATCATGATGGACACCCTGTTTGCGGCCATCGCCCGCGTGCGGGAGCAGGGCACGACCGTCCTGCTGGCGGAGCAGAACGCGCTGCGAGCCCTGGAGGTTGCGGACCGGGGCTACGTGCTCGATGCGGGAGTCACGAGCATTTCGGGACCCGCCCGCGCCCTGCTGGAGGACCCCCGCGTGCGGGAAGCTTATCTCGGCGTCCGCCGCCCCTCCTGATGCGCGCCCCGGAGCAGCCATCCACGCCAGGGTTGATCTGGCCGCGCAGGAGCAGGGAGCCCTGCGGTCAGGGGAGAAACTCACTGGGGGCCGGGGGGCATGCTGACTGGGGAAGCAGCATCCAGACCCGGCGGGTTTCGTTCCTGATCACATGAGCCGGCGAGGAGATGGTCGATGGTGTATGTGACTCACGTGTCGCAGGTGCCCGAAAGCAGCATCGCGCAGGGCGGAACCCCCGGTGGCAAGCGGGCCACAGTACGGTGGGTGATATCAGAAGAGCAGGGAGCTCCCAACTTCGAGATGCGTCTTTTCCACCTGGACGAGGGGATGAATACCGAGTGGCACCAGCATCCCTGGGAGCACGAGGTGTTCGTCGTGGCCGGGCGCGGCTCCGCCAGGAGCGATGCGGGCGATACGCCGCTCGAGCCCGGTAGCGTGGCGTTCGTTCCCCCCGGGGAGATGCACCAGTTCCGTGCTGCCCCTGGCCACCCCATCGAGTTCATCTGCGTGGTTCCGCGGGGCACCAGGGCCTGCAGCGTCCCGGCCCCCGACCAGCCCGGCCACTAGCCGGCCTGGCTGAAGCCCGATAGCCGGAGCGGCCTGGAACTCCTCGCGTGAGAGGGTTGCCAGTGTGCGCAATCGCGCTATGGAGGCTCGGACACTCTGCGCCCGTTCCGCAATCAACTGGGGATTGAGCAACTACGCCACGCCCCTCGCCGCCTCTTCCATTATCTCCTGCCGGGAACGCTCCAGCATCGGCCCCAGGTCGAGGTAGTCTCTCACGACGATGTCCTCGAAATCCGTCCGGGCGTCAGAACTGGACTCATACAACAGGATACCCGTATGGATAATCTCGAACTGGAGCGGGAGGGGGGCGCGGTTCAAAAGGACGAGGTCCACCCGCTGTCCGGCAAGTGCTTCCAGCCTGGCAATGAGATCTATCCGTTCGGTGGCAGGGATGGAGCAGTCGTCCGGAAGTACAATGGCGAGGTCGATGTCGCTGTCGGCCCTCGCCCTTCCCTGAGCCCGAGAACCGAAGAGGTACACCGCCACCGGTTTGTACTTTGCCAGAATGCCTAGCATGTGCGCGTACTTCTCCGTCCCGGCCAAGGCCCCATCACCTCCGCTCACCGCTCTCTGCCCGCGAGGCGGGCTCATGCCCAATCCTAGCACGGGTCGAGGTTCGGACACGGGCGTGGGGGGATTGCGCGATGAAGGGCGAGTGGCTACAATGGGGCTGAAATGAATGAGGGGCCTTCGGGGCAAGGTGAGAAGGCTGCCGGGTGGAGCCACGGCCGGCCTCCTTCGATTCCTGACCGGCGGTGAGAGCCCGCGAACCACGGCACCCGCCCGTGGCAGATCCGGTGGAATTCCGGGGCCGACAGTACAGTCTGGATGGGAGAAGGCATAGTTCCCCGAGCGGGAAGCCTTGCGCATGCCATGCCCCGGGCCCGGTTGCCCGGGGCATTTTGCTGCGCCGGGAAGGTCCGCCCGGCATGGGCCGGCTGGCCTGCGCGGGGCGCCCGCCGGGGGTCGTCCGGAACCCATGGCCCGGGATGGCGGCGGTGGTCCCCGGGGTGGAGAGGAGATCGCATACGGAGCCAGGACGGACAGCCATAGGCGAGCACTTCATGGACAGGGCACTGGCCCTGGCAGAGCGGGCGGCCGGACGCACCAGTCCCAACCCCATGGTGGGTGCGGTGGTGGTGAAGGACGGTCGTGTGGTGGGCGAGGGCTATCATGCCGCGGCGGGACAGCCCCATGCAGAAGTGGTGGCCTTGCGCCGGGCAGGGGAGGCCGCCCGGGGCGCCACCCTGTACGTCACCCTGGAGCCGTGCTGCCACTTCGGGCGCACCCCCCCCTGCACCCGCGAGGTGATGCGCGCGGGGGTGGCGCGGGTGGTGGCGGCCATGCTCGACCCCAACCCGCGGGTGGCTGGTCGCGGGGTGGAGGACCTGCGGCGGGCGGGGATCGAGGTCCAGGTGGGGTGCCGCGAGGAGGAAGCCCGCCGCCTGAACGAAGCCTTCTGCAAGTACATCGCCACGGGGATCCCCTTTGTGACCTACAAGGCTGCCCTCAGCCTGGACGGCAAGGTGGCCACGGCGGAGGGGGATTCCCGCTGGATCAGCGGGGAGGAATCGCGGCGGCTGGTGCACCGGCTGCGGGACCGGTACGACGCCGTCATGGTGGGGATCGGCACCGTGCTGGCGGACGATCCCCTGCTCACCTGCCGCATCGAAGGGGGTCGGGATCCCGTGCGGGTGGTGGTGGACAGCCGGGGACGTCTCCCCGTTACCGCCCGCCTGCTCCGTTCGGGGTCACCGGCTCGCACCCTGGTGGCCACTACGGCGACCATGTCGGGGGACACCAGGGCCGCCCTGGAGGCCATCCCGGGGGTGGAGGTAATCGAGCTTCCGTCCCGCGGGGGACGGGTCGACCCCGGTGCCCTGGTGCGAGCGCTGGGAGAGCGGGAGATCACCTCCGTCTTGCTGGAGGGCGGGCCCACCCTGGCTGCCTCCTTCCTGGCGGGAGGGTGGGTGGACAAGATCATGTTCTTCCTGGCCCCCCTGCTGGTAGGCGGCGCCTGGGCACCTTCACCGCTGGGGGGAGAGGGAGTTGCCCGCCTGCGGGAGGCCCGCAGGCTGCGGGATGTGGTGGTCGAGCGGGTGGGTGGAGACGTCCTGGTCACCGCTTACGTGGTGGACGGGCCCGGAGAGGGGGCGGGGACATGTTCACCGGCATCGTAGAGGAAGTGGGTCGGCTGCGGTCACTCCGGCAATCGTCCGCGGGTGCGGACCTGGAGATATCGTGCCGGCGGGTGGGGGAAGACCTGCGCCCCGGCGACAGCGTGGCGGTCAACGGGGTGTGCCTGACGGTGGCGCGGGCGGGCGGGGAGGGGTTCGTGGCTCAGGCCATGCCCGAGACTCTGCGGCGCACCAATCTGAGCCGGCTGGTGCCCGGGGAGGCCGTTAACCTGGAGCGGGCCCTGCCCCTGGGGGGACGGCTGGGCGGCCACCTGGTGACCGGTCACGTGGATGCCACCGGCACGGTGGCGTTCATGCGGCCGGAGGGTGAGGCGGTCATCATGGATATCGCCGCGCCCGCCGACCTGGTTCCCTACCTGGCACCGCGGGGCTCGGTGGCGGTGGACGGGGTCAGCCTCACCATAGTGGCCACCGAAGGGGGGCACTTCCGGGTGTCGCTGATCCCGCACACCCGGGCCGTGACCAACCTGGGCGGGCGGCGGCCCGGGGCCGTGGTCAACCTGGAAGCGGACGTTCTGGCCCGCTACGTCAAGCACCTGCTCGACGCCAGGGCAGCTGCAGCGCCGGAGGAGGAACCCGGCATCACCCTCCAGCGGCTGCGCGAAGCCGGTTTCCTGTAAGGGCGCGTAGCCGGTGCGTGCGTTCGGCAGGGCATGGATGCTGGCGACGGGCCCGCCCCAGGGCGTGTCGCTGGCGGCGGGACGGCCAAAAATGTGGGGCTCGTGCGAGTGAGGCAGGCGAGGAGGCAGGAGCAGAAGTGACCGGGGACAGGGTCGTGGAATTCGCTACGGTGGCCGAGGTGCTGGGGGAGATCCGGCAGGGCCGCATGGTGGTCGTGGTCGACGACGAGAGCCGCGAGAATGAGGGCGACCTGGTCATGGCAGCAGAGAAGGTCACGCCCGAGGCCATCAACTTCATGGCCCGGTACGGGCGGGGACTGATCTGCCTGCCCATCGTGGGGGAGCGCCTGGACGAGCTCCAGATCCCCATCATGGTACCCGCGCAGGGCGACCACATGGGGACGGCCTTCACGGTGTCGGTCGATTCCCGCCACTGCACCACCGGCATCTCGGCCCCCGAGCGGGCCATGACCGTGAAGGCGGTCATCGACCCCGCCACCCGGCCCGAGGATCTGGTGCGGCCGGGACACATCTTTCCCCTGCGCGCCAAGGAAGGGGGCGTACTGCGCCGGCCCGGCCACACCGAGGCGGCGGTGGATCTGGCCCGCATGGCGGGATTGTACCCCGCCGGCGTGATCTGCGAGATCATGAACGAGGACGGCACCATGGCCCGCCTGCCGCAACTCGCCGAGTTCGCCCGGGAGCACGGCCTTAAAATCATCACCATCGAAGAGGTCATCAAGTACCGCATGCGCACCGACCGGCTGGTCAGGCGCATCGCCAGCGCGGTGCTCCCCACCCGGTACGGTGACTTCCAGCTCCATGCCTACGAGGACCTCCTCACCGGCAAGTGCCACGTGGCCCTGGTCAAGGGCGAGATCGCCGGGGATGAGCCCGTCCTGGTGAGGGTGCACTCGGAGTGCCTCACCGGGGACACCTTCGGCTCGCTGCGCTGCGACTGTGGCGAGCAGCTGGAGCGGGCCATGCACATGGTACAGGAGGCCGGCCGGGGGGTGGTGCTCTACATGCGCCAGGAGGGCCGGGGCATCGGCCTGGCCAACAAGATCCGGGCCTATGCCCTGCAGGATGCCGGGCTGGATACGGTGGAGGCTAACGTGAAGCTGGGCTTTCCCCCCGACGCCCGCGACTACGGGACGGGCGCGCAGGTCCTGGCGGACCTGGGGGTGCGCCGCATGTTGCTCCTCACCAACAACCCGCGCAAGTACGCGGCCCTGGCGGGCTACGGGCTGGAGATCGTCGAGCGCGTCCCCATCCAGGTGAAGCCGAACCGCATCAACGCCCGCTACCTGAAGGCCAAGCGGGAGAAGCTGGGCCACCTGCTGGACGGCCTCGACGACTAAAAGGGCGGCTGGCACGGCCCGCGAGCGCGCTATACCAGCAATAGAAAGGGGCAGGAGGAATGAAGGTTTATCAGGGCGAGTTGCTGGGTCAGGGGCTGAAGATCGGTATCGTGGTCAGCCGCTTCAACGAGTTCATTTCCTCCCGGCTGCTGGACGGGGCCCTGGATGCTCTCTCCCGTCACGGGGTGGCCGACGGGGACATCACCGTGGCGTGGGTGCCGGGCGGGTTCGAGATCCCCGGCGTGGCCCTGCATATGGCCCGGTCGGGCCGCTACGACGCCGTGATATGCCTGGGGGCCATCATCCGCGGGTCCACGCCCCACTTCGAGTACGTGGCCGCCGAGGTCACCAAGGGGATCGCCAGGGTGGGCCTGGACACAGGTGTGCCCACCATATTCGGCATCGTTACCGCCGACAACCTGGAGCAGGCCATCGAACGGGCGGGCACCAAGATGGGCAACAAGGGCTTCGACGCCGCCCAGGCCGCCATTGAGATGGCCAACCTGCGCCGCCACCTCGGTTGAGCAGGTCTTGAGAAGACGAGCCTTCACTCGGCGTGCTTGAGCCAGGGATGGAGCAGGCGCAGCAAGTATTCGCGCTGGCGCGGGGGTAGGCCCTCTATGAAAGAGGCCACCACGCCCCAGAACCGGCGCCAATCCAGGTACAGCACGGCTGAGATCCACGCCACGTAAGCGAGGCCGAGCCCGGGGTCGGTCCGCCAGCTCATCCACAGGGGTAGGGCGGTCACCGGGGCCGAGAACGCCATCACGGTGGTCCGGTTGGGCCGGAACAGTGTGGCGACCGCCGCCAGGAGCGCGTATCCCAGGTAGGCGTCCTGCGGGATATAGCCCCACACGGAAAACACCCACCCGATGGCCCAGGTCATCGCCGTGTCGAGGGGGAGATCGAGGCGGGCCCAGATCCCGCCCGGGAGGCGCGAGTAGCGCCCCAGCTTGCCGTCCAGCACGTCGGTGGTCCAGCCGGCCAGGCTGAGCAGGATCACGCGCCGGACCGCTTCTGCCGGGAGGCGTTTGGCCTCCAGCAGTATCATTAGTGTGATCGCCCCTCTCGCCGCCGTCATAGCGTTGGCAAAGCGCCTGGCCCACCGCCTGCGTCCGTCTGCGCTCACCGCAGATCCCCCCTGTTGACGCGGTAAGTGGCGCTGGTTTCCTGCTACATTATACGGCTCGCAACCGTCGTCGAGGCACTACCTGGTTGCCTGCTCCATGGTGCGGCTGAAATCTGGTCGAGGCTGCCCGACCGTGGCGTGATACGGGAGGGGGCGGCCGCCGACCTGGTGGTGTTCGAGCCATCGTCCGTTGCGGACCGGGCAGCCATCACCGAGCCCTACTGCTTTCCCGCCGGGATCCACTGGGTGGTGGTCAACGGGAAGCTGGCCGTAGCCAATGGCAAGCACACCGGCGCTGATCGCCCTGGGATGATCAGGGGCGTGACACTGCGGGCGGCCCCCTGCTGTCAAATCACTGACACGGTGGCGGAACCGCCTCCTCTGGGAACGACGGTTCGCGGGAGGATTTTGAGCTTTGCCGGCGAATTTAATCGTAAAGCGACCGCCTGGTTCGCCTTGCGAACTAGAGGGGTTGTCAGGATCGCAGGTGTCAACCAAGAAGAAGCCGACTGTAATGGACCTGCAGCAGGCCAAGCATTCGCGGCGGAAGATTACCATGGTGGCATGCTACGATTATGCGTTTGCCTCCATCGTGGATTCGGTGGACATCGACATCATCCTGGTGGGCGATTCCGGGGCCATGACCACCATTGCATCGGCCAGCCCTGCCAGCCCAGGATCAGGCCAGAAGTTTGTGGTCCAGAAGGCCGGGATAGCAGGAGTGCATCATCTACGGGCCCGGCTTGCTGGAGCAGGCGCACCAGACGGACGAGTACGTGCCGGTGCAGGACGTGGTGGACGCGGTCAAGGTGATGGGCCTGGCGGCCATGCAGTTGCTCGGGTACCAGCCCCGGGGGTGACCCGGCGCGGCCATGCGCACGGGAGCCCGGGGTGGCAGCCCGCGTGACCCCGAAGGGGTGCTATCCCCGGAAAGGAGTTGTTAGCCATGAGCCTTTCGGTCCGGAAGATAGTGATCTCTGGTGTGCTCGGGGCAGTGGCCATCCTGCTCGGAGTTACCCGACTGGGATTCATCCCCGTGCCCAACCTTTCCGGCAATGCCACCATCATGCACGTGCCCGCCATCCTGGGTGGGATAATGGAGGGGCCGGTGGTGGGTGCCATGGTCGGTCTCATTTTCGGCGTATTCAGCTTCCTTAACTCCACCATTCCCCTCTTTGCCGACCCCCTTGTGGCCATATTCCCCCGCATCTGGATCGGCGTCACCGCCTACCTGGCCTATGCGGCCCTGGCGCGGGTGAACAAGGTCCTCGCACTGGCCGTGGGTGCGGCGGTGGGGACGGCCACCAATACCGTGCTGGTCCTGGGCATGGGCATCATCCGGGGCTACCTGCCCGCGGCTGCGTTCTGGCCCATTGCCCTGACCAACGGGGTGGCGGAAGTGATCGTTGCCGTGATCATCACGGTGGTGCTGGTGCTCGGGGTTGAGCGCATGCGCAGGGGTGAGGTGTCGGCGAGCAGGTAACGCGGCATGCCCGGTGGGGAAGGTGCCCGAATACCCGTCTCGGGCAGCAGCAGGAGGCAGCGAGGCGGGGGGTATTCATGTCGGGCAGTAGCGGGGCGGAAGGGGGCCGGGGTGGATGGCTGTCGGCAGGCCCCGGCCCTTGTTCCCCCGTGGCTGCCGCTACAGAGGTGGCAACAGTGATCAGGGTGGACAACGTGTCATTTGCTTATCAGGCCAAGGGTCCTCACCCGGTGCCGGCCCTGGTGGACGTGAGCCTGGAAGTCCAGGAGGGTGAGTTCGTGGTCATCGTAGGCCATAACGGTTCCGGCAAGTCGACCCTGGCCAAGCACCTGAATGCCCTCCTCATCCCCACCCGGGGTGACGTCTGGGTGGACGGGATCAACACCAGGGACAGGAGCCGGATCTGGGAGATCAGGGAGAGAGTGGGCATGACCTTCCAAAACCCCGACAACCAGTTGGTGGCCACCCTGGTGGAGGACGACGTGGCCTTCGGGACCGAGAACCTGGGGGTGCCTCCCGCCGAAATCCAGGCCCGGGTGGACGAGGCCATGGCCCTGATGGGTATCACCTCGCTGCGGGAGAAGGCTCCCCACATGCTCTCGGGCGGCCAGAAGCAGAGGGTGGCCATCGCCGGGGTGCTGGCCATGCGCAGTCGGTACATCGTGATGGATGAACCGACGTCCCTCCTCGCACCCCTGGCGCGGGAAGAGGTCATGGAAGCCATCCGTGTCCTCCGCCGGGAGGGGATAGCGGTGGTGCTGGTTACCCACTTCATGCACGAGGCGGTGGAGGCCGACCGGGTGGTGGTGATGGAAGGAGGGCGCATCATCATGACCGGGCCTCCCAGGGAAGTGTTCGCCCGGGTAGACGAACTCAGGGCCCTCAGCCTCGACGTGCCGCTGGTCACCCAGCTGGCGGTGGAGCTTCACCGGCTGGGCCTGCCGGTTCCTGGGGAGGTCCTCACCGTGGAGGAGTTGATGGCTCACCTATGCTGATCACGGTGGAAGACCTGGAGCACACCTACATGGAGGGCACGCCCTTTGAGACCAGGGTGCTGAACGGGGTCAACCTGGAGGTCGAAGAAGGGGAGATGCTCGGGCTGATCGGGCCGAGCCAGTCCGGCAAGTCCACCCTGGTACAGTATTTCAACGGGCTTTTCGTTCCCAGGGGGGAGGGGCGGGTGGTGGTCGATGGTATCGACACTTCCCGCAGAGGTGCAGACCTGAAGGCCCTGAGACAGAAGGTGGGTCTGGTGTTCCAGTACCCTGAGCATCAGTTGTTCAAGGGAACGGTGGGCGAGGACGTAGGCTTTGGGCCCAGATGCCTGGGGGTTTCCGTAGCGGAAACGGGCGAGAGGGTGAACAGGGCTCTCGCCGCCGTAGGCCTGGATCCGGAGATCTTCCGGGACCGGTACATCTTCGCCCTGAGCGGAGGGCAGAAGCGACGGGCCGCCATAG
The DNA here is from genome assembly GCA_030019365.1 of Bacillota bacterium. Classification (NCBI taxonomy): domain Bacteria; kingdom Bacillati; phylum Bacillota; species Bacillota bacterium. The sequence goes on along the minus strand of JASEFA010000006.1, from coordinate 52,921 downwards.
CCGGCGTCCTGGCCATGAACCCGCGGGTGATGGTTTTTGACGATCCCACCGCGGGGCTGGATCCGCGGGGCCGGCTGGAGATCCTGGACACCATTGCCCGGTTGCACCGGGAGCAGGGCCTCACGGTGGTGTTCGTGTCCAACAGTCTGGAGGACGTGGCGCGTCTGGCCGACCGGGTGGCGGTCCTTGCGGAGGGACGGGTGGTGAAGCTGGGATCCCCGGTGGAGGTCTTCTCCGACGTGGAAACCCTGGGACGTATAGGGGTGGGTACCCTGCAGACGGTGGACGTACTGGGGCGGCTGCGGAGAAAGGGCTGGGAGGTGCGGCTGACCGCTCTGGGCGTGGAGGAAGCAGCCCGCGAGATACTGCGAGCATACCGGGCCAGGATGGCCGGGCAGGCCTCGCCTGCGGTGGGGGGGTGCACGGGTGGAGCTCTCTAGGGACATCACGCTGGGGCAGTACGTGCCCCGCAATTCGCCGATTCACCGGCTGGACCCGCGCACCAAGATCATCCTGTGGGCGGTCCTGGTGACTCTGCTGTTCCTGGTCCGCTCGTTCACGGGCTACCTCACATTCGCCCTGTTCATGGGATTGCTGGTGCACGTGTCGCAAATCCCGGTAGGGTACACCCTGCGGGGACTGCGACCGGCTCTCCCCTTCATCGCCGCGCTCTTCGTGATACAGATCCTTTTCTCTGGCAGCCTCTACCCCGAGAGTGCCCATGTCCTCTTCCACTGGCGCTTTATCAGGGTGACGGCGGAGGCCCTTTACACGTACAGTCTCACCATGGTAAGGGTGGTCCTCCTGTTCTGGTCGGTGACCATCCTCACCCTCACCACCTCGCTGGTGGGTCTCACCGACGGCATGGAAAGCCTTCTCGGCATCGGGCGCCGCATCGGGGTGCCCGCCAACGAACTGGCCATGGTCATGGTGATTGCCCTGCGCTTTGTGCCCACTCTGGTGGACGAGCTGGAAAGGATCATGAAGGCGCAGATGGCGCGGGGAGCTGAGATCGAAACGGGTAACTTCGTTCAGAGGACCAGGCAGCGGATACCCATTCTGATTCCCCTCTTGCTGAACACCTTTGCCCGGGCGGAAGACCTCATCCTGGCCATGGAGGCCCGCTGCTACCGGGGGGGAAAGGGAAGGACCAAGCGCCGGCAGTTGCGGGTCACCGGTCTGGACTACCGGGCCATAGCCGTGGTGGTGGCGTTCTGCGGGCTGATGCTGACTTACACCTGGGTTCTGCGGCCCCCATGGTGACCGGGAGGTGATGGACCTGGCTGGCAACATATGCTCTCGGTGACGTGCTGGACCCGGAAACCGGGCAGATCCTGGCGGGCACCAGGAGTCCCGAGGGAGGATGGGCCGACACCACCCGTCTCCTCCTGGAGGAGGCGGATGGGGGTTCACCGGGATTCTCGTCTAACACCACCATCGGGGTGGTGGCCACCAACGCCGCCCTGGACAAGGCACAGGCCACCAAGGTGGCCCAGATGTCCCCACGACGGACTCGCCCGCTGCATATCTCCCGTGCACACGATGCTCGACGGCGACACGATCTTTGTCCTTTCTTGCGGCGACGGGTCCATCCGGGGCGAACTCAGTGCCATCGGTACCGCAGCCGCCCGCACGGTGGCGCAAGCGGTGCGGCGGGCTGTGCTCATGGCCGAACCCGCAGGGGGCCTGCCCGCGAGTCCCCTTGCTGGCCGCCCGGGGAGCCGTGGCTGAAGGGCGAGAGCCTTGCGCAGAAAGACGGGGATGCGGTTGGGCTCCCGGTGATTTAAGCGGGAGAGACGACGAGGAGGTGGCGTCGGCCATCGGCGCAGAAGTTGAGACGGGACGGCCCAAAGAAGCCCTGAAGACCGTGGAGAGATCGCTGGGGCTTATCGAAGCCCTGGCGGAAGAGGGATCGGGATACGGTCTTAGCGAAATCAGCAGGAAGCTGCGGCTGAACAGGGCCGTCGCCTATCGCATACTGCTGACCCTGATGCACCACGGGTACGTGGTGCAGGACCCGGTGACCAGGAGGTATACGCTGGGCATCAAGCTGTTCGAGTTGGGCAGCACGGTGGTTAACCGGACCGGGCTACGCAAGGTGGCCCTGGGACCCATGGGGGAACTGGGCAGGTTGTGTCGGGAGACCATCAATTTGGCCGTCCTCGACGGCAACGAAGCGGTGTATCTCGACCGCATAGAGTGCGCTGCACCCCTGCGGGCCGATCTGCAGGTGGGCCGCCGCGTCCCGTCGTACTGCAGCGCACTAGGCAAGGTGTTGCTTGCTTACCTCCCGTCGGAGGAGCGAGAGACTGTCCTGAGCACCATTACCTTTCAGAGGTACACCCCCCGCACCATCGCGGACCCCGACGAGTTGCGGAAGCACCTGGAGGACGTGAGGGAAGCGGGCTTTTCGCTCGACGACGAGGAATACATTCCCGGGGTGCGCTGCCTGGGGGCGCCCGTCTTCAACCACCACGGCCGGGCGGTGGCGGCGGTTAGCATCGCTGGGCCCTCGGTGAGGCTTGTCCGGGAGCGTATCCTGGCGCTGGTCGAGCCCCTCAAGGCCACGGCAGAGGCCATATCGCGCAACCTGGGTTACTTGCCAGGGACGTCCGAGATAAGGGAGGTGTGAGGGGTGGATGACGGCGATGCGGTGGAGCTGAAGGGGAAGTACCTTTTCCCCAATGTGAGGACGTACTACGCGCGGCCCCTCGTGCTGGCGGAGGGACGGGGCGTGCGGGTGCGCGATGCTGCCGGTAGGGACTACCTGGATCTCTTCGGTGGCATCCTCACGGTCAGTGTGGGGCACGCGCACCCCCGGGTGAACGCTGCCGTGTCTGAGCAGGTGGGCCGCATGATGCATACGTCCACCTGCTACCTGAACCAGCCCATGCTGGACCTGGCCCGGCGACTGGCCGAGATCACGCCGGGGAGGCTGCAGAAATCGTTCTTCACCAACAGCGGCACTGAGGCCATTGAGACGGCGGTGGCGGCCGCCCGGGCCTACACCCGGCGCCACGAGGTGATCGCCCTGCGCCACAGCTACCACGGCCGCTCGCAACTGGCCACCACCCTCACCGCCAACGCGGCCTGGCGCACGCCCAGCCCGCTCCCCGGGATCGTGCACGCCCACAACGCTTACTGCTACCGGTGTACCTATGGCCTGTCGTATCCCGGCTGCGACGTGGCCTGCGCCCGGGATCTGGAGGAGTTGATCAGGACCACCACCACCGGAGAGGTTGCAGCCTTTATCGCCGAGCCCATCCAGGGCGTGGGGGGATTCATCACTCCGCCGCCGGAGTACTTCCGGGTGGCCGTGGACATCGTACGCAGGCACGGGGGCGTGTTCATCTGTGACGAGGTGCAGACAGGCTTCGGCCGCACGGGCTCTCGCATGTTCGGCATCGAGCACTGGGGGGTCGAGCCCGAGATCATGGTGTTCGCCAAGGGTCTGGCCAACGGGGCGCCCATCGGTGCCACCATCGCGGTGCCGGAAGTGGCCGACGCCTGCACGGGCTACAGCATCTCCACCTTCGGCGGCAACCCCGTGAGCATGACCGCCGCCCTGGCCACCCTGGAGGTCATCATCGAAGAGAACCTTCCCGCCCGCGTCGCCCGCACGGGAGACATGCTGATGCGGGGCCTGCGCGCCCTGCAGGAACACCACCCCTTCCTGGGCGAGGTGCGGGGGAAGGGGCTCATGATCTGCGTGGAGCTGGTGGGGGAGGGGAAGGCGCCCGCCTCCGACCTGGCGCTGGCGTTCATGGAGCTTGCGCGCGAGGAGGGCGTGCTGGTCGGGAGGGGCGGCCTGTACGGGAACGTGCTGCGCATCGCCCCGCCCATGACCATCACTGAAGACGAAGTGGCGGAGGCCCTGGATAAGCTGGGCCGCGTGTGCCAGCGCCTGAACGGGGCGCGCGTAGCGCCGGCCCCAACACGCTTCGCGCGGGCGAATTTGTGCAAGGGGGATCAATGGTAGAAATGGCAGAGAGGCTGCGCAACTACGTGGGGGGCAGGTGGGTGGAGTCCGGGTCTGCGCACTGGGAGGAGGTGAGGAACCCCGCCACCGATGAGGTGCTGTCCCTGGTGCCCATGTCCACGCTGGATGAGGTTGACGCCTGTGTGGCGGCAGCCAGGGAGGCCTTCCCCGCGTGGCGGAATGTGCCCGCCGTCGAGCGGTGCCGCTACCTGTTCCGCCTCAAGCACCTGCTCGAGGAGAAGCAGGCGGATCTGGTGCGGATGATCACCCTGGCATCGCCCTCATAAACTCCAGCCGCTACGGCAATGCCGCCACCATTTACACCCAGAACGGCGCCTGGGCCAGGGAGTTCCGCTACCGGGTGGAATGTGGCAACGTGGGCGTGAACGTGGGGATAGTGGCGCCCATGGCCTTCTACCCCTTCGGCGGCATGAAAGACTCCTTCTTCGGTGACCTGCACGGCCAGGGCAAGGACGTGGTCAACTTCTTCTCCGACCGCAAGGTAGTCGTCGAGAGGTGGTTCCCCGAGAAGGAAGTCCGCGAGCGCTGGTTCTGATAGAGGAGTAGTCGCGGTAGAGGAGTGGTCGCATGGTAACGTTGGACGAGGTCAGGGAGGCCCGGGACCGAATCCGGGGAGAGGTCGTACGCACGCCCCTGGTGAGCCCGGAGGCCCTGGAGAAGAGGCTGGGCATGCCGGTGGCCCTCAAACTGGAGAACTTCCAGCGCACGGGGGCGTTCAAGTTCCGGGGTGCGCTCAACTGCGTGCTGAGGCTGGTGGCCACGCGCGGGGCCCCGGGATTACATCTGGTCACCGCGTCCAGCGGCAACCACGCCCTGGGCATGTCCCTGGCGGGACGCCTGGCGGGGGTGCCGGTCACGGTGGTGATGCCGGAGGGGGCGCCGCTGGTCAAGCAGGAGAAGGCGCGTGCCTACGGTGCGCGGGTGATCCTGCACGGGGAGGCCTACGACGACGCCCAGGTCTGCGCCCGCCGGCTGGCGGATCAGGCGGGGGCGGTCTACATCCCCAGCTTCAACCACCCCGACATCATGGCCGGCCAGGGGACGGTGGCCCTGGAAATCCTGGAGGACCTGCCCGCACCGGGCACGATGGTTTTCCCCATCGGGGGAGGTGGACTCGCCGCGGGGATGGCGGTGGTGCTCCGGGTGCTTTCGCCCCGTACCGTGCTGGTGGGCGTCCAGGCAGAGGGCGCCGCCTCCACGAAGGTTTCCCTGGAGCGGGGCGAACCGGTGGAGTTGGAGTCGGTGCACACGGTGGCGGACGGCATCGCAGTGAGGCGGCCGGGCGATCTCACCTTTGCCGTGGTGCGGGAACTGGTGGATCGGGTGGTCACCGTCTCCGACGAGGAGATCCTGGCCGCCATGCGTCTCCTCGTCACGGAGGCGTCCCTGGTGCCGGAACCGGCCGGCGTGGCAGCGGTGGCCGCCCTCCTGGCCGGGCGAATTGGCCCGGCCAGCCGGGCGGACAGGGCGGGGCGGGCGGGGAGGCGCGCGGCGGACGCACCGGAGCGCGCCGCGGCAGCGCCGGAGGCGCCGGGTGGGCCGGTGGTGGCGGTGGTGACGGGCGGCAACGTGGACGTCGGTCTCCTCCGCCGCGTCCTGCAACCCGTGTGACCGCGCCGGCCTGATAGCGGTGGCTTGTGCCAGCGTTGCGAGCGGGTGGCGGGCGGCCGCGAGTGACTGACGCTGGCCGTGCGGCATAGGATGGGACGGCGTGGTAATTTACGTGGAGTCCGGTGTTCTCGACGTGATGGACTGGGCCAGGGTGGCCGGGCATCACGGTTACCCCCCGGGCATAGGCATAGGGAGGACTTGCACCGGGGGGCGAAAGCGTGGAGGGCACACCTACCTGGCACGCCATCGAGGGCGATCAGGTCCTCGACATGCTGGCCAGCGATGGCGAAAGGGGCCTCACCCGGCAGGAAGCCACGCGCCGGCTGGAGAGGGTGGGGCCCAACTCCATCGCCAGGGAGAAACGGGTACCCGCCTGGCGGCTCTTCCTTTCCCAGTTCGATGACTTCATGAGTCTGGTGTTGCTCGGGGCTACGGCCATCTCCGGCCTCCTGGGGGAGGTGGCCGACGCCATCACCATCATAGCCATCGTGATCCTGAACGCCTGGCTGGGGTTTACTCAGGAGTACCGGGCGGAGCGGTCCCTGGAGGCGTTGCGGGTGCTGAGCGCGCCCACCGCCCGGGTACTCCGGGACGGGCAGGAGGAGGCCGTACCCGCCCACCAGGTGGTACCGGGGGACGTCCTGCTGCTGGAAGCCGGGGACCGCGTAGCCGCTGACGCCCGCATCCTGGCGGCGCACCGGGCGGAGGCGGAGGAAGCCGCCCTCACCGGGGAGTCGGTGCCCGTGCGTAAGTGGGCGGGTGTGCTGCCCGCGGAGCGCCCCCTCGGGGACCGGCGCAACCTGGTCTACGCCGGGACCACCATCACCCGGGGCCGGGTGAAGGCGGTGGTAGTGGCGACCGGTATGAACACCGAGATGGGGCGCATCGCGGGCCTCATCCACGAGGCTGATGAGGGCCCCACGCCTTTGCAGCGCCGCCTGGATGAGCTGGGACGGCGGCTGGTGTGGGGCTGTCTGGCGGTGTGCGCCCTGGTCGCTGCCCTGGGCGTAATGCGGGGCGAGGCTCCCTATTTCATGCTGCTCTCGGGGGTGAGCCTGGCGGTGGCGGCCATCCCCGAGGGGCTGCCCGCCGTGGTCACTATCTGCCTGGCCCTGGGAGTGCAGCGTATGAGCCGGCGGAACGCCATCGTCCGGCGCCTGCCCGCCGTGGAGACGCTGGGATGTGCCACGGTGATCTGCGCCGACAAGACGGGCACCATCACCCGCAACGAGATGACGGTGCAGTACCTGTGGGTGCCAGGCGGGGAGTGGCACGTGACCGGAGAGGGCTACCAGCCCCGTGGCTCCTTCCGTCCCCCCGCGCCTGCGGCCGACCCCGGTGCCGGGGCAGGTACGACCGGGGGAGGTGCCGGCGCGGGCCGGACGGGGCTGCCGACGCCAGTGGGGCTGCCGGGTCTGCCGAGGCTGCCGGGTCTGCCGAGGCTGCCGGGTCTGTCGGGGCAGGTCGAGATGGCCCTGGTGGCGGGTGCGCTATGCAACGACGCCCACCTGTTGCACCGTAACCGCGAGTATGAGGTGCAGGGGGACCCCACTGAGGCCGCCCTACTGGTGGCGGCCGCCAAAGCAGGCCTTTGGCGCGAGGAACTGGAGCGGCACTGGCCCCGGGTGGGAGAGATCCCCTTCGAGCCGGAGCGGCGCTGCATGAGCGTAGTATGCCGGGGGCGCGGTGGCAAGCACGTGGCCTTTGTGAAGGGGGCCCCCGACGTGATCGTGCGCATGGCGCGTGCGGCACTGGGCCCCCGGGGGACGGTGCCTCTCGACCGCGCCCTGGCCGCCGAGATCGGGGCGCACAACGAGGGCTACGGCCAGCGAGCCCTGCGCGTGCTGGCTCTCGCCTACCGGGAACTGGACGCTCTGCCGTCGGACATCAGCCCGGAGGCCATCGAGCGGGATCTCGTGTTCCTGGGCCTGGCGGCCATGGCCGATCCTCCCCGGCAGGAGGCGCGGCGGGCGGTGGGCACCTGCCGTCGAGCCGGCATCGCCACCGTGATGATCACCGGTGACCACCCCGCCACCGCCCGTGCCGTGGCCGAGCAGGTGGGGATGCTCTCCCCGGGCGACCACATCCTGGCCGGCACCGAAGTGGAAATGATGACCGACGACCGTCTGCGCGACCTCGCCCCTTCGGTGAGGGTCTACGCCCGCGCCTCCGCCGCCCACAAGCTGCGCATCGTGCGCGCCCTCAAGTCCCGGGGGCACGTGGTGGCCATGACCGGAGACGGCGTCAACGACGCCCCTGCTCTCAAGGAGGCCAACATCGGGGTGGCCATGGGCCTCAGCGGCACCGAGGTGAGCCGGGAGGCCTCGGCGATGGTGCTCCAGGATGACAACTTCGCCACTCTGGTGGCGGCGGTCGCGGAGGGCCGTGCCATCTACGACAACGTGCGTAAGTTCGTGCGCTACCTGCTCTCCTGCAACGTGGGCGAAGTGCTGGTCATGCTGGGCGCCACCCTGGCCCGCCTGCCCATCCCCCTCCTGCCCATCCAGATGCTGTGGGTGAACCTGGTCACCGACGGCCTTCCCGCCCTCGCCCTGGGTGTGGAGCCCGCCGAGCCCGACGTAATGGACCGGCCGCCGCGCTCGCCGCAGGAGAGCATATTCGCCCGCGGCCTGCTCTGGCGCATCGTGGGGCGTGGTCTCTTCATCGGGCTGGCAAGCCTGGCCGTCTTCTGCTGGGGCCTTTACGCCCCCGCCAGCGGCGGCGCCTCCGGCCCGGTCATCGCGGGCGCCGACGTCGCTGCCCCCAATCTGGATGGGGCACGCACCATGGCCTTCGCCTGCCTGGTAATGGCCCAGTTGGTGCACGCCTTCCACTGCCGCTCGGAGACCCGCTCCCTCCTGGGGACGGCACCGGGAGGCAACCCTGCCGTGGTGGGCGCCGTGGCGGTTTCGCTGGCCATGTTGCTGGCGGTAATTTACCTCCCCTGGATTGCCCCCTTCTTCCACACCGTCCCCCTGAACTGGCAGCAATGGATGGTGGTACTGGCCGGTGCCCTGGGCGGCGACGTGCTGGACCTGTTAGGCCGCCTCATCTTCCCCCGCCCGCGCTGATCCGGCTCGGAGAATCCCCGGCGCTCGCACTCCAGTGGGAATCGGGCATCGTCTCTCCGGCGAGGGGGGGCTCGCAGGAGGAGTTCTACAAAAATCAACGGAGGAGCTCCTTCGAAAAATGGAGGACTCCCTCTCCTGAGCAGCCGCCAGGCCCCCCAGGCACCGCGGTGGGAATCCGCCAGGCTCCCCCACGTGGCCGCATCTCTTCATCCTGCCGCGGCGGATTCTTTGACGGAGATGGCGATCTTACAGAGGAGGGTGAGGATGAGCAGGCCGGCTGCCCACACCCCTATGGCGATGAGGGCTTCGGGCAGCGTGGGTGCGTATTCCCGGATCTCTTCGAAGGGGTTGGGGATGAAGCCGCCCACCACCAGGCCGATGCCCTTCTCCAGCCAGATGGATACGAAGGTGGCTGCGCAGGCAAACAGGAGGCTGGCGTCACGCCGGCGGGTGGCGGGACTGATGAGCAGGTAGGCGGCCACCAGCCCCAGGATCACCGAGGCCCACATCAGCGGGACCAGATTGCCGGAACCGGTGAAGAGGTAGACGATGGTAGGCAGGCCGTGGCCGGGCACCCGGCTGTAGAGGGCGGTGAAAAGCTCCAGGCCCAGGAAAAACAGGCTGGTGGTGAGGGCGTAGGTGACGATCAGGGAAAGCTTGGCGATGGCCTCGCGTCCGGGATCAAATGAGGTCACCCTACGCAGGATGAAGGCCAGCATGATGAGCAGGGCGGGCCCCGAAGCGAAGGCCGAGGCCAGGAAGCGGGCGGCCAGCAGGGGATTGAGCCAGTAATGCCGCCCGGGGAGCCCGGCGTACAGGAAGGCGGTCACGGTGTGGATGCTGACGGCCCAGGGGATGGACACGTAGACCAGGGTCCTCACCCACCGGGGCGGGGAGACCTGGTTCCGCTCTGACTCCAGGACGTTCCAGCCGATGATGAGGTTGAGCAGCAGGTAGCCGGTGAGCACTACCATGTCCCAGAAGAGGATGGAGTTGGGGGTGGGGTAGAGGATCATGTTGAAGATGCGAGTCGGTTTGCCCAGGTCCACGATGACGAAGAGCAGGCACATGATGACGGCGGACACGGCCAGGAACTCGCCGAAGATGGTGATGCGGCCGAACTCCTTGACATTGTGGAGGTAGTAGGGCAGGACCACCATCACCGCCGAGGCGGCAACCCCCACCAGGAAGGTGAACTGGCCGATGTAGAGGCCCCAGGAGACGTCCCGGCTCATGCCGGTGATGGTGAGGCCCCGCGCCAACTGGAGCAGGTAGCAACCCGCGCCGACCGCGACCAACGCCAGCAGGAGGGCCACCCACCCCCAGTATTTCTTGCTTCCCGTCAGTGCCTTCTCGATCATCAGTCACCCTCCTGGTCCTATGTGGCATGCTCGTGCGCCTCTGCGCGTGCCGCTGGCGGTGCGGAGCCATCGCGTACCTCTGCGCGTGCCGCTGGCTCGGAGCCATCGTGCGCCTCTGTGCGTGCCGGCGGCCGCGCGCCGAGCCCCGCGCGCGGTCTAGCCGACCACGTAGTAGACGTTGGGCCGGGTGCCCAGCTCCGGCTTGCGGCAGACAGTGTAGCGGGTGCGGAGGATATCCCGCACCTGGGAACGGGGATCTTCCAGGTCTCCGAAAACCAGCGCTCCGTACCGGCAGGCGGCCACGCAGGCGGGGGGCCGCCCCTCGGCCAGCCTCTCCTCGCAGAAGTTGCACTTCTCCACCACGCCCCGTTCCCGGGTGGGGTAGGCGGGGTTGGTGGTGCTCAGGTAGGGCCGGGGATCGCGGAAGTTGAAGCTACGTGCTCCGTACGGGCATGCGGCCATGCAGTACCGGCAGCCGATGCAGCGGTGGTAATCCATCATCACAATGCCGTCTTTCCGCTTGAAGGTGGCCCGGGTGGGACATACCCGCACGCAGGGGGGATCGGTGCAGTGGTTGCACAGCACGAGGAAGGGTTTGCCCGCCAGGCTCTCCGCCCGCCCCTCCTGCTCGGGGAAGGCATGTTCGTAGGGTTCCCTCCAGATCCACCGGATCTGCTCCTCGGGGTCGGAGATGTCGGGGACGTTGTGGGCTCGATCGCAGGCCAGGATGCAGTCCCGGCAAGCGCTCCCGCCGCTCTCCCAGCACTTCTTCATGTCCACCACCAGGGCCCATCTCCCGGCGGTGATGACGCCGGAACTGCGGGCTCCCTGGGCTGCCCCGGTCTTGAGCAGGACGTCGATGACGGGGGCTGCCATCAGGCCCAGCAGCCCCAGCCCGCCCATCTTGAGGAAGGTCCTGCGGTCCATCTCCATCAGCGGCTCCCCTCCTCCGGCGGCACGTGGCAGTTCCAGCAGTTGGGATGAACGCCCAGGTAGTTGTGACACTGGTCACAGAAGCGGCTCTTGTTGGAGTGGCACTTGAGGCAGGTGTCCTCCAGGCTCATGGGATACTCCTTGCCGTCCTGCCCCACGTAACTCTTATCGCCCGATCGTACCACCCGATCCCGCCAGCTCTTCAGGAGCTCCATGTGGCTGGCCCTCATGTATTCCACGGGCTCGATGCACTCCTTTTTCGCCAATCCCGCGATTACCGGCGTGTTCAGGTCCGGCTGGGGCGCCGGAGTAGCTCTCCCCAGGTGGTACCACACCGGAAATGTCACCAGGAGGGCGAATATGAGCAGGCCGGTCAGGATTTTTCCCGAGTCGTACATGCTTACGCCTCCCTCCCCGGGGCCGTGTTCGGCCCGCTGCGTGGTCCCGGCCCGCCGGGCTCATCCAGGTCGCTGACACCGGGCCCGCTCGGGTCGCCGGTGCCGGCCGGTTGCGGGAGGGGGTTGCCGCGCAGGTCGGTGGTGCGCTCGTCCTCGTCGGGCAGGATGAGGGCGTTGCCCACCAGTTCGTGCACCCCGGTCACCCCCACCCCGGGCACCCAGTAGTCCATGAGGGGCGGCAGGGCAGCCCGGTCGATGGCGCAGATGCAGGCCAGGGTGTTCACCCCGTACTTCTCGTGCACGTACTTCACGGCGTTGGCGCGGGGCAGGCCGCCCCGCAGGCGCATTTCCAGGTTCTCGTCCGGGCCCAGGCCGGCCCCGCTACCGCAGCAGAAGGTGTACTCGCGGATGGTGTTCTCGGGCATGTCGAAGAAGTGCCGGCATACGTTCCGGATGATGTAGCGGGGCTCGTCCAGCAGTCCCATGGCCCGGGAGGGATTGCAGGAGTCGTGGAAGGTCACCACCAGGTGGTCGTTGCGGGACGGGTCCAGGTTGAGCCTGCCGTGCTTCATGAGGTCGGCGGTGAACTCGCAGATGTGGACCATCCTGGTGGACCGGGCGTTCTCGAACCTGGTGCCGGTGATGGGGGAGACCGGCTCCTCCAGGAAGTCGGCGGGGCCGTTCATGGTGTCCATATACTGGTGCAGTACGCGCCACATGTGACCGCACTCGCCTCCGATGATCCACTTCACGCCCAGCCGCTTCGCCTCCGCGTAGATCTTGGCGTTGAGCCTCTTCATCACCTCGTGGGAGGTGAAGAGGCCGAAGTTGCCGCCTTCGGAGGCGTAGGTGCTGAGGGTGTAATCCAGGCCGATGGCGTGGAACAGCATCAGGTAGCCCATGAAGGTGTAGATGCCGGGATCGGCAAAGACGTCGCCCGAGGGCGCCACGAAGAGGATCTCTGCTCCCTTGCGGTTGAAGGTGGGCTCGATCCCCACCCCGGTGACGTTCTGGATCTCCTCCACACAGAAGTCCACCATGTCCTTGAAGGCGTGGGGCAAGAGGCCCAGGTGATTGCCGGTGCGGTAGCAGTTGGCGATGGGGGTGGCGATCCAGTCCACGTTCAGCCCCAGCAGGTTGAGCAGCTCGCGGGCGATGATGGTGATCTCGGCGGTGTCGATGCCGAAGGGGCAGAACACCGAGCAGCGCCGGCACTCGGTGCACTGGAAGAAGTAGTAGAACCATTCCTTGAGCACCCGCTCGTCCAGGTCGCGCGCGCCCACCATCCTGCCCAGGAGCTTCCCCGCCGCGGTGAACTCCCGGCGGTACACCGATCGCAGCAGTTCCGCCCGCAGCACGGGCATGTTCTTGGGGTCGCCCGAGCCGATGAAGAAGTGGCACTTGTCGGCGCAGGCCCCGCAGCGCACGCAGGCGTCCATGAAGATCTGCAGCGAGCGGAACCTGTGCAGCCGCTCACGAAGTCCCTCCAGAACGATCTCCTTCCAGTTGGGAGGAAGCTTCCAGTCGTCGTCCTCCGGGGACCACTGGCGGGGGAAGGGCAGATCGAGGACCTCCAGGCTCCTGGCCTTACCCGGGTAGCACCAGGTGCCCCTGCGAAACTGGACCGGGGTATCCATCCATCCCGTGCGGGGCGGCCGGTGACTTATCTTGAGCAGCTCCTGCGGCTTGGGTGCGGACATCACTGGCCCTCCTTTTCCACGGGGATGCCCACCTGCGCGGGGGGACCGGCTTTTTCCACGGGGATGCCGGCCGCGATCATGTGCTTGCGGAACTCCTCCTCGTACTCCTCGTACGTGTGCACCTTCACCGGGTAGTTCCAGGGGTTGATGTGCCTGCGTTCACGATTGGTGTTGGCCAAATTCCGCGTGGGGCTGAGGAAGATGCCGGCTATGTGCACCAGCTTGCTGAAGGGGAAGTACATGAGCAGCACGCTCACCAGGAAGAGGTGCACGTAGAAGAGGGCGCTCAGCCCGGGCGGTACCACCGGATGGAAGGTCACCAGGCCCAGGGCCAGCTCCTTGACGGCGGTAACGTCCACCCGGAAGAAGTAGCGCATGAGCACGCCCGACCCCGCCACCCCCATGATGAGGAAGAGGGGGAGGTAGTCCGCGGGCAGCGATACGTAGCGCACCTGGGGGATGAGCACCCGCCTCAGGAAGAGGTAGGTTAGGGCCACCAGCACCGCCACGTCCGTGAGGTACAGGGCGCTGAGGCCGGCCTGAAAGAAGCCGTCGGCTCCCTCCAGCCAGCCCACGAAGGCGGGCACGGGCTGGGTGAAGAAGCGGAGGTGCCTGGTCAGGATGGCGAAGAGGGACCAGTGGAAGGCCAGGCCCGCCACCCACAGCCACTTCTCCCAGAAGTAGACCAGCTTCGGGCCTTCCCGCAACTCGAAGCGGCTGTTGCGCAAAAGCGACCGGAAGAAGAGCACCTCCAGCGCCACCCTGGCCACGGCGCCCAGGGTGGTGGCGGGGTTATCCACGGTGGCGTACCGCATCCAGGGTAGGGACCTCTCCTGCCCGCAGGTGGTGGGAATGCGGAAGGGCACGGGCGCCCGCGCCCACCTCACCACCCGCCAGATCACCCCTCCGAGGAAGGTGAGGCCGGCCAGGTAGGGTGTCACCGTCCCCAACACCGCCTGCAGGCCGGCGGCCGCCCCCGCCCAGGCCACCAGTATCAGTGCTACCGTCAAAGCCAGGGATATCCCCATCCCCACCGCCTAACCCTCCCCCTCTCCTGCTTGCCGCCACGTCAGGCCCGCCCTCTCCAGGAGCAGGTGCGTGCGGTTCCTGAGCTGGGTGAAACTGATTTCGTGGATCTTTTCCCGGCAACCCAGGTAGACGTCGAAGGCGAGCAGGGCCAGCCGGTCGATGCGGTCGTCCAGCTCCCGCCACTCCTCGGGCGCCGCGGCACCCGATGCGGACCCCGGCGTGCGTGCCTCGCGGGGCTCCAGCACCTCGCGGACGACCCTTTTCAGGCCGGGGACGAAGGCGAGGGCCCGGGAGGGAGGGAGATCCTGCACCGCCCTGATACGCACGATGCGATCCAGCAGGGTGGCCGACCGTGCGGGATCACCTTCTCCAATGAGCTCTTCGTAAACCCCTGCTATCGCTTCCTGAAAGACGTTTCCTACCGGGTTGGCGAACCGGTCCCGCTGCCCTTTCAGGAAGCGCACCGTTTCCGGGGGGTAATCTTCCAGCACGAGGTCCAGCCACCTGGCCACGACGGCTGCTTTCTTCTCGTGGAGCAAAACCTGCAAGGACACCGGGCCGTCCTCCCCTTTCTGTTTACGGCCTGGGTAGGGTCCGGGGAAACAATTTCGCCAAAAGCCCCCCGTGTTCCTTTCGGTGGGACTGAGAATCGCATCACAGGAGGAGCCCGGGGCGATGCCGCCATTTAGAGACGAGTCTACAAACGCGTTGACCAAACGGGTGTGTGGTGTGCAGACAGGTTGACGGGTCGCCCCGGTGTAGATATAATTAGCCGCAGTCTAAGTATGTTTCCACAGAGGAGTCACGTGGAGAGCGGGCGGGAGACGGAGAAGTTAACCCCCGAGCACCTCCTGGACCTGTGCCAGCAGGTGATGCAGTCGCTGAGGGGGCTCCACTGGCGGGAACTGCTGCCCCTGAGACTGACGATGCCCCAGGTCAAGGTGCTGCACGTGCTGTCCCGGCGGGAGAAGGTCACCGCCGGCGAACTGGCTGAGATCCTGGGAGTTTCTGCGCCCACGGTAACCAACCTGGTGGGGCGCATGGCGTCCCTGGGCCTGGTGCACCGGGAGCGGGGCCGCACGGACCGGCGGGTGGTGTACGTTTCCATGACGCCTGCGGGAGAAGAGACCCTGCGGCAGGTGCGGCAGGAGCACTGGTCGGTCCTGCGGGAGCTGTTTGGGGAAATGAGCGCCGGGGACCGGGCTGCCCTGGGCCGGGGCCTGCAGGCCCTCCGGGAGGCCGTGGGGCACTATGTCCGGCGTAGGGGAGAAGGTTCGCCGGGGGAAGTCCGTAAGGGGATGGAAGGAGGCCGACGGGGAGAGCATGACGGGTGAAGCGATAGTGGAGACGGAGGAGCTAACCAAGCGATACGCGGGAGGAACCCTGGCCGTGGACCGGGTGAGTTTCCAGGTCGGGGCGGGGGAGATATTCGGTTTTCTGGGGCCCAACACCCCCGATTTGCAATCCGAATTATTGGGATCAATTGGCGGGTTGAATCTGTAGCGGATGGTCACGTGGGGAATCCGTTTGCCGTTTTCTTCTGTTATGGTCGTCACCTCAATCTTCTCCACCAGGGCCTGCACCAGTTCCCGCTTGGCCGCCGGGTCGGCCGCCTCCAGCTTGTCTCTCAGCTGCTCAAGGACAGTCCTGGCGTTGAGCGCTTGGGTGCGGATCTCTTCCGCCCTGTACTCCGCGGCGAGCAGGGCGGCCTTTCTCTCCTCCAGGGCGGAGGCCTCCCGCGCCAGGGCGCCGAGTTCGCGTTCCAGTTCGGCCTCGTCGATTAGCCCCTTGCGGTAGATGTTTATGAGTCGCGCCCGTTCCTCACCGCAGCGGGCGAGGGAGCGGGCGAGGTTCTCCAACTCGCGCGCCCTTTCCTCCCTGGCCGCCGGCTCCTGGCTCAACCGCGCCTCCACTTCTCCGAGCAGTGCGCCGGGATTGCGGACGAACTCGCATATGTCTTCCCACACGATGCCTTCGAGTACGTCCGCCCGCACCGCCTTGGAGGGGCAGGGCTGGCCGAGCCGCCTGTCCACGTTCTTGTTGCCCAGGCAGCGGTAGTAGCGGTAGGTGCTCCGTACTTGGCCGTCACCCGCATAGGGGGAACCGCAGTGGGTGCAGGTCACGAGGCCGCGCAGCAAGTAAGGCTGCTTGGTGTTGCGCAGGGCCTCCTTCCTGTTCTGCTTCCTGGTTTGCTCGGCCTGACGCCACACCTGCTCCGTCACGACGGGGGGCACCTCAACGATCACCACCTCGCCAGAGCCTTTGCGATAGTGGTACTGGCCCATGTACACGGGGTCCGCCACGATCTGGAGTACCCTGCTCGCGCGCCAGCGCCACACTCCCTGTCTTGCGCGGTGAGTGTTCTTGAACTCGGCCGTCAGGGGTACTCCCTCAGCGTTGAGCAGGTCGGCTATGGCCAGCGACCCCATACGTTCCTGAGTGTAGAGGTGGAATATGCGCCTGACGATTTCTGCCTCCCTGGGCTCGATCTCCAGGCGCCCGTCCTCGCCTACCCGGTATCCGAGAGGCGGTGGCCCACCAGGCCACTTCCCCTCCCGCAGTATGCGGTCCTTGCCCAAAGAGGTGCGCTCCAGGATGGTTTCCCGCTCCAGCGTGGCCATGGACCCCAGCATCGTGAGGATGAACTGGCCGACCGGAGTGGAGGTGTCGAAGGGCTCGGTCATGCTCTGCAAACGAACCCCCGCAGCCTTCATCTTCTCGCAGGCATCGAGGAGGCAGATCGTCTTGCGGGCGAGGCGGTCGATCTTGTAGATGAGAACGGTGTCGAACTTGCCCGCCTTTGCGTCCGCAAGCAGCCTCCTGCCCTCTGGCCGCTCCTCAAGCGGGATGGTCCCCGTGACGCCATCGTCCAGATAGTGCGCGGTAACCTTTACCCCGTTCAACTCGCAGTAACGGCGCGCGTATTCGACCTGATTCTCTATGGACCTTGCCTCCTGCTGCTCTTCGGTGGACACCCGGCAGTAGACAGCTACTCTAGTCACGACACCGCCTCCCTTCAGGGCTTGCCCCCGGCCTCCAGCCACTTGCGGCGTTCTTCCTCCAGCCACTCCTGCTCCCGACGCTGCTGCTCCCACTGCTGCCGCATCCACTCCGCCTCCTTGCGACGTTGTTCCTCCTTCCACTCTTCCACGAGGCGGCGGAATTCTTCGGGCGGGGTGTAGACGCCCTCTTGGATCTCCTTCCTTATGCACTCGTCCTCAACGGGGTATTCCTTCCGCTTCTGCCCGTGCCACATCTTGCCGAAGCCCTTCGCTCCTCCCTCCTCGTATATCTCCTCGAAGATCTTCAACACCTCGATGTAGCCCCTGCGCGCCCAGGAGGTCTCCTTCAGCCGGTCCCGCACGAACTGGGTCTTGATCCCCTCGACGTAGCTCTGCGTCATCCCGACCCCTCCCCCTGCCAATCTTAGCGCACCCTGGCACTCGGGGCCTAGTCCCCCTCCGCCTCCACCTCCTCCACCACGAAGGCAGCGTATTCGCCCGCCTGCACTAGGAACCTGACCTCCCTAACCCACTGGGCGCCGCGGGAGGCCAGGTAGGAGTTCAGTTGGCACGTAAGGTCGGCCACGGTCGGAGCGGAAAACCCCCGCGCGCGGACGAAGTACCCGTAGCCCAATCCCTCGGCCTCGCCCTCAAGGTCCGCCACGGCCTGCTTAAGGCACGCCGACAGCCCCGCCGCTTCGGCCGGGGACATGACCACCTCGACGAGTTCTCCGGAGTACACGCCGGCCAGCGAGAGTTTGACCTCGCCGTTCGCCTTGCGCGCCGAATACAGTGAGAGCCTCATGCCGGAACCTCCTCTCAGGATTGTGAGCAACCTCTCGCAAACACGGCAAGGCCCCCGCACCCCGGAGGGCGCAGGGGCCTGCCGTCTTTTTGGACGTTAGTCGTTAGCCCTCAGTTACCGGGGAAACCCTGGTGACCTTCACCTTCTGGCCGTTAGGGAGGGTGACTTCCACCGACTCCCCTGCCTCCAGGTTGAACTTGCCAGTCTGCGCCTTCACGATGCCCCAGAATTCCGCCGCCGAAAGGACTCCCTCGCCTTTGGCTCCCGCCGTGCCACCGGAACCCTTGGAAAGGCGCCACATGGCCCGGGAAACCTCGCACTGGAACCCTGGCTTCCCGTTGGCTTCCCACAGGTAGGCGCCAGCAGGCCTGCCGTTGCCCGAGTTGCCGCTTGCCCCCGGCCTGCGCACCGAGGCCAAGTACTCGGCAGGCACCGGGATGCCCAGCACTTCCGCCGCCTTGATGGCCTCCCTCACCGGCCGCTGGAGTGCGCTCTCCAGTTCGGCCAAGCGCCGCTTCAGACTCACCAACTCTTCCTCCAACTCCCGTACCCTGGCCTCCGCCTGCCGCTTCTCGGCCTCCACGCCTGCCCACTCAACTCCGCCCTTGGCCGCGGCCTGGTCCAGAAGATCCCGGAAATCGACCGCCACCCGAACCACCCCCATCCGCCATTTTTGGCCGTCCGTGGCCGTCGGTTTTGAGCCTAGCCAAGGTACAGCGGATGGGTGGATTCTGTCAAGACATTTTTCCGATGCATCGGATGCCGCGGTTCGCGGCAAGCTGCATCGGGCACGGGGGTGCCGCGTAGATGGCCCAGGACGGGGGGAAACGGGCGGGACGATACCATGGGTCACCCACCACGGTTTCCGGCGGTCCTGGGGCCATCCTGGACGGTCCCGGAATGGGCGGGCGGCTATGCGGACGGGCGGGAAGCTGCCCACGCCAGCAGGCTGGCCAGGCCCACTCCCACGAGGATGGCGGCGGCAGGCAGCCCGGGCTTTCCCGGCCCCTCTTCCTCCTGCGCATTGCTGGGGGCAGCGGCGTATTCCGCTCCAGGATTCTTCTCGGACGGCTGCCGGGTACCGGTGGGGCCTTCCAGGGCACCGGGATTGGAAGACTTCTGCCATCCCAGTTCCACCCCGGCCAGCTTGGCGGCGGTGCGGAACAAGTCCTCTTTGCCCTCGGTCACCCGGAAGGTCTTGGCCGCCTCGTCGAACTCCCCGGCGGTGACCTCCTTCGCCCAGGCCGCCAGCCGGGAGGCGGCCTCGGGGTCAGCCTCGGAGATGACACGGGCCTTCGGGGACATGATCGTCAGCTCCTTTCCGTCTCGGCCAGGTCGCTCAGCCTGCCCGTTTCAAGCGGAAAACGGTGTCCTCCGTGAGCAACCTTTCCAGCAAAACGTCTCTGGGCGGCAGCGATACCATAATCTGGCCCAAGTCGCCTGCCTCGACCTCGGGGGGAACGGCCAACCCAGCGTCACGGTAGGCGTCCGGCAGCAGTTCCAGCACGGCCCGCCGCGCTTCTTCAGACAAGATCAGGAATAGGTGCAAGGCGTCCAGCAACTGCTCCGGACTACCGAAGTCGTATTGCATGAAGCCGACCATGGGCCTCTCGTTGGTGGCGGGGAGGGAGCCGCCGAACTTCTGGACGCGCACTTCGGCCGCGTAGGGTGAAGCGAATAGCCGTTCTATCTCGGGCATCATGCCGCACACCGGGCAGGTCATCCTCACGCGCACGGCGTGGCGGGGAGGGGCGGCCCCGGTCGTCACCTCCGCCGTTGTGGTAGCAACGGGAACAGGGGTCTGGTTCGTTACGTCGTTACGCTTCCGCCTCGGCATCCTAATCACCCCACAACGGCAGGAACGGGTGGCGCTCGAAAACCGCCTGGTCCACCTGCCGGTCCTGCCTGCCGGGGTCCAGGTAGCCGCCATCTTCGCCGACGACCGTGGCGGCGTGATAGCGCAACAACATGTCCGACTCGGACCGCTTCCACCTCAGGAAGTTGCGGATCACCGCCTCGGGCAGGTTGGCCTCCACCAGGCCGCGGGTGAGGGCCCGGCGGATGGCGTGCCATCCAACCTCGGGCATCCGGGGAAGGCCGGCCGCCTCCTCGACGCGGTAGTACGCCTCGGAGACCTCACGGGGGGTCGGGGGGTGGCTCAGGCCCCTTTCCAGGTAGGGGAGCACGGCGTCGGGAACCAGGTGCGCCCTCTCACGCCCCCGCTTGGCGGTGCGGACGTAAAGGACCCCTCGATCGGTGTCCAGGTCAGTTGGGGTTACCGAGGCCATCTCCACCCTCCGCAGGCCGTAGGTGGTGGACATGGCTACCAGGGCGGCATCCGTGGGCGTTACCTTGCCAGAAGTGGCGGCGGAAACCATGCGGGATATGAGGTCGGGGTGCAGCGCAGGGGCGTAGATGTCCCGCTCCGACACGGCGGGAAGTTCCCACCTCTTCAAGGGCCAGGGGATGCCGCAGGCCCGGTAAAGACCTCGGATGGCCACGAGTTCAAACCGGCGAATCGTATTGGGGGAGTAACGCTGCTTTTCCAGGTGGCGGATGTAGGCTAGGAGCCTGTCCCGTCCGAGGTCGCCACCGGCGAACTGGAGGAACCGGCGGGCGGTGTGGACGTAGGAACGGCGGCAGGACGGGGGCAATGTGTCAGCGTAGCATTCCAACATCTGGCTGGCACCGGGCACGGAAAACACCTCAGTTAAACCTAGAGCCCCGCCGGGATTTTGTCAACACAAATACGCGCCCAAATACGCACCCGGTGCCCCCCAACCGCTGCCTCCCTTCAAGCCCAGGCTGTGCTAAACTTGGAACCGAGAGGTGCGAACCATGCAAGCCTGCGAAATCCCCATCCTCGACATCGAGGTCGACCCCGAGGTGTACCCCCGCAAGCGCCGGGACGACACCGCCATCGCTCAACAGCGCCTGGCCCTGGACCGCCTGCCACCGATCCACGTTGTACGTACCCGTTCAGGCAAGTACCTGCTGGTCGACGGTAACCACCGCTTGGCGGCCCACCAGCTGGAGGGCAAGGCCTCCGTCAGGGCCGTCATCCGCACGGACCTTCCCACCCGCCGGGACGTCCTGCTGGAGGCCATCCGCCTCAACGCCACCCACGGGACGCAACTCTCGGGCAAGGACAAGGAACGGCTGGCCAGGCGGCTGTTCGGCGAGTACTCCGTCGAGGAGCTGGCAGACCTCCTTTCCGTAAGCCCTCGGACGGTGAGGGAATGGACCCGGCAGGAGAGGCAACTCGCCGAGTTCCGCCGGGACCTCCAGGTGCTGGACCTTTACCTCCGGGGGCAGACCCCTGCGGCCATTGGGGAGGCCCTGTCCTTGCCCAGGTCGACGGTGGAGGAGATCGTGGACCGCTATGCTCACGACATTGGCAGGCTTTCCGAAATCGTGAGGACCGCGACCAGCCGGCCGGGCATGGAACTCGAGGAGGCCAAACAGAGGCTGGTACACGAGATCTTGGGTGAGCATCTCCTCGATCCCGCCACGCCGCCACCTAGCTGGCAGGACTACTCAGTGTGGTACTTCGACGGCTGCGACCCCAAGTACGGTTCTGACTACCCAGGCCGGATGGCGGGGCAGATCGTGGAAAACCTGCTCTGGAGCTACGTGCCGGTGTTCGGCAACGTCTACGACCCCTTCGCCGGGTCGGGCACCACCTGGGACGTGTGCCGGGCAATGTTCCGCCGGTGCTGGTGCTCGGACATCGCTCCCTACGCGAAGGACAAGATATTGCAGCACGACATTGCCCAGGGCTACCCTCGCTTCCCCAAGGGCTACAGGATGGACCTGGTAATTTTGGACCCGCCTTACTGGAGCCAGAGGAAGGGCGACTACGGCCCCGAGCCGACCAACCTGGTCAACCTCCCCCTCGACGGGTTCTACGAAGAGATGGAGAAGGTCATCGCCGGGGCGGTGGATGTGCTGGCCAACGGGGCGAGGGTAGCTCTCCTGATCTCGCCCAGCCTCGTGGATGGGAAAGAATACGACCACGCCTTCGAGCTGTACCGGCGGGCGGTGCGCCACCTGGAGTTCGAGAGGCGGTACATCATACCGTACTCGAAGTGGCAGTATGAGGCCCACGATGTGGCGCGGGCGAGGGAGACGGGCGTGAGGCTGGTCCTGCACCGGGACCTCGCGGTGTTCCAGAAGGGTTGACCGCTTGCCCGAGCGTCAACAGTCACCCAGCGCCACCCTTTTTGCCGCCTGATCGGCCTTTCCACGGCTTGTCGTCCTCCACAGCCTTGAACCAGTCGGTGGGGAGGGGGGTGCGGTCCTCCGGCGGAAAAAGCCGCTCCGCCCGCTTGAGCACCCGCTTCCTGATCTTGACCAGTTTATCCTTCGGGGGTTGATTGCGGAACTTGGCCAGCTCCCGCCGGTATTCGTTCCGAACGTACTCCTCATATGCAGCTCCCGGAGGACGAAGGACGCTGCGCGGTCTTCCACCCACCAGGAAGCCCGACAGGGCCGGGTTGCCCGCCAGGAACCGGATAACTTTCTCGCACCTCTCGGCGAGTTCATTGTCCTGTTTGTCGATGGTCGGGTCCTTCTCCACCCTCGGCTGCCTCCACTGATCCATCGGGGCACCACCCTGGATGTCCAGCACCGAGATGTCGTCGCCAAGAACCACCTCGGGGATGGGTGCCACTCCCTCCACCACGGGGACGTCGGGCGGCAGGCCCAGAACTTCCCGAACCGTTCGGCCCGCCACAGCGGGCCCGTACAGCAGCGGGGCATCCCACCACTGGTCGTGGAGCCTGTACGCGTAACCGGGGCGCAGACGCCACGTTAGTTTCTCGCCGAGCCGCTGCTCAACCTCGGCACTGGCCATGTCTAGAGCGGTATTGTCCACTTCAACATAGAGCGTGTTGGGCCACGCCACGCCGAACCCCCGCGGTGCCGCGACCGGCTCCCAGGCGAATTCTTCTGGGGCCGGGCCCCGCCGGGGAATGTACTCCACCCGGTAGTACCCGTCAGCCGAATAAAAACTTCCCTGCACGGCGGCCATGCTCGGCGGTGAGGTGTTAAACCGGAAGCGCTCGGGAGGCAGGCTGTGCGGGAACGTCCCGCCGTGATGGTGCGACAAGACACAGGACAAGAAGTAGTTCAAGTACCTCAGGGGGAGACGTTCGGCCAAGGCAAGTTCCTCGTACTCTTTCAGGGCAGCTTCTCTGAACGCGGGCCAGTTCTCTCCTAGCCACACCTCGATCGCGTGCTCCGGGCCGATGGGCATGTTGAACCTCTTCCGAAGCCCTTCAACCGCCTGGGTCCACAGGGGGGTGTGTATGCGCCCTTCGTCCATGGTGTCACCCCGCTGCGGCGACAAAAATGGGGATCTATTATGTCGCCGTTTCTTATTTTACAACACTGCTAGCGCTAGCAGCACGGGGGCACTCTCGTGGACACCAGAGAACTCAGTTCAAGACTTGAACTCCGAGAAATCCCGGTGCCCGGTGCGGTGAAGGGGTGAAACGGAATGGGGCGACTTATCAGTATTTACGAAGCTAGCCGACTGCTGGGGGTCACTCCGCCCACCGTGTACGGCTGGGTCGGCCGGGGCATCCTCACCGGACACCGAGACAGCATCACGGGGCGACTGTTCGTCGAGCTGGACGAAGTAGAACGCCTGGCCCCCGACCGTCGTATCCGCCCCGTCCAGAGCGGTGGCCGCGGGGGGAGAGTGCAGTGACCGGGCGTGCATTGGGTAGGCACCCACCCACGCAGCCGTTGCGGGTCGTCCGCATTTACCGATCGCCGGACCCGTGGGAGAGCGAAGCAATCGTCCTGAGCTTCTTGCGCATTCTGGATTGCCCAACACGTAGACCCGCAATCGGTCGCAACTGTGCCCCGGGCCTGACGCGAGGCCCGCTGGCCAAGTGATTTGGGGCCGCCCCGCCTGCGGCCCCTGGGAGTGAATGGTACGTATGGACCCTGCACCTCCCGACATTGATTTTACTCGAAAAGGCGCGAGACCACAACGCGAAATCGCCGCGAGCTTCTTCCGCGCGCTCTACGGCAACGACGCCACCGGCTGGCTCACGCTCTGGACTCCACACGACCGCAAAACCCGGTACTTTCCCGGCGGCAAGCTTGACTTGGCAGCGAGCCAGGCCATGTGGCTCTCCAACGCGGGACTAGACGTGTACTTCGGGGTCGGACTGCGGGCCCAGAACCTTGGAGAAAAGCGGCGCGGGGAGGCCGCTGACGTGTGCGCCATCCCTGCCTTGTGGATTGACGTAGACGTGGCTGGCCCAGCGCACGCCAGCGCGGCGCTACCTCCCAGCCTGAAGGAAGCCTTGGCTCTAGTGAGCGAGTTCCCCCTGCTGCCATCGCTCTTGGTGGGTTCCGGCTGGGGCCTCCATCTTTATTGGCTCCTGCGCGAACTCTCGCTGTTGGAAAGCGACCAGGAGCGACGGGCCGCGCAGGAACTCCTGCGGTGCTTCCAGGCGACGATCCAGGCGAAAGCCAGGGAGCGCGGATGGAACTTGGACACGACATCGGACTTGGCACGGGTGCTGCGCGTGCCTGGAACGATGAATTACAAACTACCCCAGCAGCCGGTGCCCGTGCGCGTACTGGAAGTGCACCTAGACAGGCGGTACAATCCCAGTGACTTTGACCCGTTCCTAGCAGATGCCGTTCTTGCTGGCTTGGTAACTCGAAGCCCTGCTGGCTCGCGCCATGCGGCGCAGGACCGAGATGGCGAACCCATCCCGGAGGGGCAGCGGAACGCTACCCTGACTAGTCTTGCTGGTTCTATGCGCCGGCGTGGGATGACCGCCGAGGAGATCGAAGCGGCCCTGCTGGCCGTCAACGCCCGGCGGTGCCGGCCTCCTCTCCCGGAGGACGAAGTGCGGGCTATCGCCCGGAGCATTTCCCGGTATCCGCCGGCCGAAGATTACTCAGACACGCAGGCAGCCGCCCTGGCTACCGCTCGTGAGAAGGTGGCTCACGTGCTGGAGGCCGTCCGCACCGATCCTGGAGCACCGTTCGCCCCCGAGGCGTTGGAGGCCCTGGCTGAACTGCGCGAGAAGGACCCCGCAGACTGGGCGCGCGTGCGGGCGGCGCTGAAGAAGGCCGGGGTGCACCTGCGCGATCTGCACCGGGTGGTGGCCGAGGCCGCCAGGGATGCCAGGGAGCAGGCAGGGCCGCCAGTACGCGATGGGCTGCCGTACTCCGTCCTCGGTGGGCAGATTTGCTATACCAAGCAGACCCCGTACGGCCCCGAGGTGATCCCGCTGGCGAACTTCAATGCCCGCATCGTGGCAGAAATCCTACGCGATGACGGCGCAGAGCAAACCCGGGTCTTCGCCATCCAGGGTGCACTCAGCACCAATGCCCCCCTCCCCTGCGTCGAGGTGCCCGCGGAGCGGTACTCTGGCATGGGCTGGGTGACGGAAAAATGGGGAACCAGGGCGCTGGTCTATGCTGGTCAAGCCACGAAGGATCATCTCCGCGTGGCGATCCAGCACCTGTCGAGCGAGGTACCCGAGAGGACCGTCTTCACCCACCTCGGGTGGCGTAAGATCGAGGGGGCATGGATCTACTTGCACGGGGCTGGAGCAATTGGAGCACAGGGGGCAGTGGCAGGAATACAAACCGAACCAGAGGACCGACTGCGCGACTATGTTCTGCCCGAGCCTCCACAAGAGGAGGAACTTCGCCAATCGGTCAGGGCGTCTCTCTCTCTTATAGAGGGCCTAGCCCCCGACAGGGTCATGGTGCCCTTGCTGGCTACCGTTTATCTCGCTCCGCTGGGTGAATGCGTAAACCTAGACATATCAGCTTTCCTTGCTGGGCAGACGGGCGTCTTCAAGACCGAACTGACCGCTCTGGCCCAAGCACACTGGGGCCCGGTCTGGACCGGGCGATACCTGCCCGCAGACTGGCGCAGCACTGCGAATGCCCTTGAGCGGACGGCCTTCCTGGCAAAAGATGCAGTGCTCGTCATTGACGACTTCGCCCCGAGGGGCACACAAGCCGATCTCGCAATCCTGCACCGGGACGCCGACCGCCTGCTGCGGGGCGCGGCGAACCGGGCCGGGAGGGCCAGATTACGACCAGACGCTACGGCGCGCCCGGTCTACTACCCCCGGGGCATCATCATTTCATCCGGCGAGGATCTTCCCCGGGGGCATTCGCTGCGCCCCCGAACCTGGATCGTGGAGGTTTCGCCCACCGATGTGGACGCTGGTCGGCTCACCGAAGCGCAGACGCTGGCCGCCCCGGGGGTCTTCGCTAGGGCGATGGCCGCTTATATCAGGTGGCTTGCGCCTCAGATCCACGCGCTCAAGGAAACGCTGCCGCGGCGCCGCGTGGAGCTCCGGCAGAAAGCGCTGGGCGAACACGCCAGGGTCCCCGACAACCAGGCCGCGCTGGGTGTGGGCATGGAAACCTTCCTGCGTTTCGCCCAGGAAGTGGGTGCCATTGGCGAGGAGGAACGGGCAGGACTCTGGGAGCGCACGTGGGTGGCCCTGAGCGAGGGAGCGGCGGCCCAGGCCCGCCACCAGGAGGCGGAGGAGCCGGTTGGTATGTTCCTACGCCTTCTTGCTGCGACCATCGCTTCGGGCGAAGCCCACGTAGCGGATGCGAAGGATGGGGCCGAGCCTGAGAATGCCGAGCGGTGGGGCTGGCGGAAGAAGTGCATCGGGGCAGGGGAGAATGGCCATACCGGATGGCAGCCGCAGGGCAGGTGTGTCGGGTGGCTGGAGGGCGTGAACCTGTATCTCGAACCAGACGCGGCCTATGCTGTGGCGCAACAACTGGCGAGGGCGCAAGGAACAAGCATTCCCGTTACCCAGCGGGTGTTGTGGAAGCGCATGGCCGAAAGGCAATTGCTGGTTGCCACGGACAGGGACCGAAACACGTACAAGGCCACGGTGGTGGGCAAGAGGCGGCACGTAATTTCTCTCCACGCCGACACTCTCTTATCCGACACAATCGGGACAGTCGGGACAACCGGGACAGGCATGCCGGAAAACCAACAGCGACAAGGCTTTTCGGAACCTGAAAGGCGTCCCGATTCTTGCGGACAACGCGAAAATCGGGACACCGAAATCGGGACAGCGTGGCCCGGGGCCGGAGCTGAGTGTCCCGATTTTCCGTCCCGATTTTCGGCGGCTCCGGCAAAATCGGGACAGAAAACGGAGCCTGAAAGTGTTGAGGCTCAAGGATCCGTCCCGAATGTCCCGATTGTCCCGGTTTCAGGGGCGTATAACACTGATGCCGTGAACCAAAAAACGCGGGAGCGGGAGGAGGGGGTCCTGTGACCCTCGAGGAGCTCCTGGCCGAGTGCGCCCGACGTGGCATCGAACTGGGCCCCGTGGGGAGCGACATCCGCTACTCCTGCCCCAAGGGAGCCATGAGCGACGAGCTCCGGGAGGCCATCCGCCGACAGAAGGCCGAACTGCTGCGGCTCCTCTCCGGGGCGCGTGCCACGGGGCAGGAGGTGGCCCAACCCTCCGCTGCCCCCACGGTGCCGCCGGAGCACATTCTGTCGGCCCCGCCCGCCGACCACGGGGGCGGAGCTTCGCTGAACCGGGCGGATGGAGTTACCCTGGCGTTGAGCCTCCAGGGCGATGGCAGTTGCTATGTGTGTGGTGGGTCGAGGTGGTGGTTGAGCAGGTACGCCGTGCTAGTCTGCGGCGTCTGCCACCCCCCGGCGGTACCTGAACTGGTGGACCGGTGGATGGGCGAAGAGGAGGCATCTAGGCTTGCCCGAGCGTGAGGGGGGATGGCGGATGTATGCCTATCAAAGGGAGGCAATCGACGTGAGGGATCACGCGCCGTCGAGTAGGTTGCCCACACGTGAACTGTGCCGCCGGTGCGGGCAAGGGACATACCTCGTCTCCTGGGTGATGGAGCGGGGCAGCATCCTCGCAGTGTACCGCTGCGGCCATTGTGGGGATGCGCGGCGGAAGCTTTGGAGTCCGGACACGCTGGCTGCGCGTGAGGAAATACGCAGGCTACTAGCGAGGGGGCAACGCTGACGTGGCGGACGGTTGTGGGCCTTTGCTTCCGCCGGGGGCAGGGGGGAGATATGCGGGGAGGTGTTTAAGGAATTGGCCAAGCAAGATTGCCTCGCGGCACCGGTGGCGGAGCGCCTTTCGGCACGGGAACTGGAAAGGCTGATGCGGGAACCTCCCCGCCCCGGCCGGGGGGGCCTCCTGCCTGGGGAAAACACGTGGACAGCCACCGGGCCAGACCTCAAGGAGGTCCTGTCCCTGCTGACCTTGGTCCTGTCCGAAGTCCGCCTGGTCAAGGCGGGTCAGGAGACGATTCTTGCAGCGCTGGCCCAGATCAGGGCGGGACCCCGGCGGTGCCAGCCCAGTACAGCTGGCGATCAGTTGAGGCTGCCGCTGTGAGTGAAAGGAGGCGCCACGGTGGCCCCGTTTTCCCGCTGTTATCGAGAGGGAGGCGAGTGGGCATGACCGTGCTCGGTGCTTTGTTTCTGACCGCCGCTGGGGTGGTGCTGGTGGTAGCAACTATCGGAGCCTGGCGGGCTGTGTCCCAAGCTGCCGCCGCGGCGAAGAAGGCGAGAGAATAAGCCTCTGCCCCGCGCCCCTCAGCAGGCGTTGCCCGTTCCATCGGTGCTCTTTGCCCCTGCGGCTGTCATGGCGAGGCGCTTGTGCCCTCCTGACATAGCGGCACCAACGTCACCGCCGCCCACAGGACAAGCTCCCGCAAGGTCAGTTGCCACGCCGCGTGCGACCAGTTGCCGCCCGTGATCGCCTCCGGCGGCCTGGCCCTGGGGTTGGCTCCTGTCGCTTCCGACCACCTCTTCACCCTGTCCAGGACGAGCAGCACGGTTGGGGGCAGCACCTCCGCGGCCAATTCGGGTGTTCCCATCGCGTATAGGGCCCCCGCCAAGAAAAGGTCGCGCCGCAATAGCTCCGACAGGCGGCAAGCCTCCCCGTACGCCTTGATCTTCTCCCCCATCTCGGCCCCCGCCGCTTCCACCTCGGCCACGGCCTGCTCCTTCAGCCCGGCGATGGCCGAAACCGCCGCATCCCTGAGGGCGGCTGCCGCCCCTTCGAGTTCACCCCGCTTCCCCTCCAACGCCCCGACGGAGGCCTCCAGCTTCTTCTCCCTGGCCTCCAGTTCCCGGCAGCCGGCAAGAAGGGAGCCGTACCGCTCGATGTCGGACTCGAGTTCGCTAGGTTCAGTGCCGGCCCGGGACAGTATCGCCGACCACTTGGACACCTGCTCAGGACTTACCCCGGCCCTCCGCAGGGCCTGGAGTTCTTCCAGCGCGGCCTGACGCTGGCGGACTTTCTCTTCGAGCGCTTTCAGCCCCGCCTCCCGCTCGGCAATCGCCCTTTCCAGCTCCCGCGCCCGGGCCTCGAGGTTGCCCACCCGCTCCAGCCCGTCCACCACGTTTTGCAGCCAGGCTCCAAGGGAGCGACCGTTCAACATGGCATCCAGTCGTCGCTTGCAGTCGGCCGGGAGGCGGGCGCTGACGGTGACGGATTCAGCCATTGGGTTCACCTCGCGCGCAGTTTACAGCGGTAAACACCGGGGTGCAAGGCATGGCGAGGGCGTAAACACTCCCGCCCGACCGGTAAACATGCCCCAGCCTGGAGCAAACTGGGAGTCCACAGCTAGCTTATGGGAGGAGCCGCGACGTAAACTGGCCGTTTACAGCCCTGTCAGCGGCGTGTAAACGCGCCCACTCCAAGGAACAGTCTATGGAGTTTCTCTATGGACGTGTCTCTGGGTTATGCGAGAAAGTCTGTAATAGAGGACTTCACAGGCTAGGTCCGGCCAGCGCGGCAGGCAACGGAGGGGAAGCGACATCGCGAAGTGCTGCTGGCGATGGGGAAGGTCCGTATGCGGTGGGCATAACCGCGTCGGGGCATCTGGCGGACGGTCAACTCTGGCTGGGCGCGCTGTGGTGGGATGCCGCCGAGATCTCCGCCAGTCCGAAGTCGTGTTCGGGGGTTACAGCGGATGGCCGGACATGGGGGGTCTAAGGCCTCTTGGACCGCGTGCTGACGGGTTATTTGTGTTCCAGAAAGGGTAATGCACCGGAGCACCGCGACCAGCGCCGCCCTAGTGTGAAGGAAGACATGGAAGTAGCCAAGAAATACTACCCCGACCCGGATGCCATCAAGAACTACCCGGTCAGCCGGGGCCCCAAGGTCGAGGAACTGGCTTCGGGAGTTTAGCTGTAATCCCTGGGCTAGGGTCTCTAAGGGATTCGGCTGGCCCTGCCCACAGGACTGTTGCTGAGCGAAGTACCTGCCTGCTTACTTAATCTTCCACTTGACCTCCCTCAACATACTTTCCATGGAGAGAACTAGGCCCTCGGCACCCTTCTTGACCTGAAACACCAAGTACCCTGTTCTCGTTGCTTCGGGAGGAACCCCTGTCGCGTCCAGCCGTGCTTTTTCGGGGAGATACATATCGGCCAATGTCTCAATTTTATAGACTCTCCCAGCACTGTCTGATAGCTCCCAGATGACCAGCGTGAGACTTTCCGTCTGATTCGATGCGTTTGTTACCGCTACCGGGACCAGCGCGAAGGTATATCCTTCGTCCGCTTTGATGCTGAGGAATTCATTACCAAGTCTGTCTTTGAGCTGTACCCCGGGGTCGATGCCGGCCGCTACAACCCACTTGCCTACCAAAACCGGCGTCTTCGCCGGGCACACTTCGTCGATGGCGATGGACAGCGGCTGCTGTGCCGTCTGCGCCGGGTGGTGGCTATCCTGCACCTGCACCGT
Source organism: Bacillota bacterium (assembly GCA_030019365.1). NCBI lineage: Bacteria > Bacillati > Bacillota > Bacillota bacterium. The sequence goes on along the minus strand of JASEFA010000006.1, from coordinate 22,262 downwards.
GAAGTTGTAGGTTCCGGCCGCCGTGGGCGCGCCGCTGATCGTGCCGTCCCCGCTCAGGATCAGCCCCGGTGGTAGCCTACCGCGGGCCAGCGACCAGTTGTAGGGGGGAGTACCGCCCGTCACCGACAGCGAGGCTTTGTAGAGGCCGCCCACCCCGCCAGCAGGTAGCGAGGTGGCGGTGATCGACGGGGGCACCGTAGACACAGCAGCTTGGGCTGTCGAAGCTGAAGAACCGGCTTCACCTGGTGTAGCGGTGAGTGTTTGTGATGGCGGCGTGGACGGAGCAGGCTTTCCGCCAAGAATCCCTCCGCCTACCATGACAATTACGATGTCTGCGAGCAAGACGAGGGCTGCCATGCGGCGCGTCCGAATGCCGACAAATTCCAGTGGCTTGATTAGACTCACCATGCCAACTAGGAAGCACAGACTACCAACGCCGACCAGGAACCCGCCCACAGAAGTCGAGACGCCTACTATGTTAAGCACCATGCCTGTGAGCAAGACGAGGGCTCCCATGCGGCGCGTGCGAATGCGGAGCAATTGCAGTGGCTTAATCACGCTCGCGATGCCAATGAGGGAGCAGAGACAGCCGACGCCGAGCAGGAAATCTCTCATGGTGGCCCTCTCCTATTGATTCGGAGGCGAACGTTCGCCTTAAGCGTCTTAGCTCTGCTTTGCTGCCTCTCGCCGGCCGACAAAAGCAAATACTGCTCCCACGAGGAGCAGGATGAATGCCACTGCGTACCCCATGGAAATCGCAATCAGGCCGCCAAAGGCGCTAATCAGCATCAGGACGCCCGCTACTTTCGGTTTTGCCAGGGCAAGCGCTCCGCCTATAAGCCCAAGTATCGACAACGGCACCGCTGCCACGCCAAGCTTCACAACGGTAAAAGCCCCCTCTGCCGCCAAGACAGCACCTGCCCCTCCAAAAAAGAGGACAAAGACGGCCCCTCCTATTCCAGCTAGGCCCCCGAGGATACCGAGAATAAGAGCTGCGATTCTCACGATGCCTTCCCCCCTTCAAGCACCTTTAACTAACCCCCGTGGCGTGCCACGTGGCGCAGGGGGCGAGGGCTGCCCGCCTCCTCAACGTAGACGACCACGCCCTCGGGCCACCGCCGGCCCACGTAGGCATTGCTCCTCATCCCCGCTCTCCCTCCATGCTGGCCCGCAGCATGGCCTCCAGGTCCTCCTTCCGGAACCTGGGGCTGCGCGGACCCAGGCGGGCCACGGGGAGGAGCCCCGACCGGATCAGCCGGTACATGGTGGACCGGCTCACCTTGAGCAGCTTCTGGGCCTCCCGGAAAGTCAGCAGCTCCTCCAACTCCCAGCCTCCTTTCGGTCTTCTTGTACCATGGCGCAACGGAATGTGTCAAGAAGGTACTTGACGAGCCACGTGGTACCTGTCTCTGACGGGGGAGGATGCATTCTCGGCGGAACCATCGGGCAGGCAGGCGTTGATTTCCAGCGTAGGCGGGCATCAGTCGTAGAACGCAGGCCAGAGCTCTTGCAGCGCGGGAGCGATGAGGGTCCACCCTTCGACTGGCCACCGTCGCTTGGCCGCCTCGCACAGCAAACACCGGCCCGGCCCAGTGCACACCAGAGAGTCTTCGCCGCGCCCGTGCCGCCTCCCAGGGTGAGTCGTTTCCAGGACAAGAATTGATGTGCAAAGAGCGAGCCTCGTACGCCTTGCTGGATTCCTGAGCCGGAATGATGGGCAGAGCAGGTGCCAGGATACATGGAGGCCACGTTTTGACTCTAACGAGCGGTTGGGGGCTTGGGCTGGGTGGGCTGCCAAGCTACGAGTTTGGCAACGGGGCACGCCCGGAGTGGCGGGAATCCTTGCGGCCCAGGGGCTCGGGTGGTGCACTGCCGGGAAGTGGGAGTCTAGAACAGTCTATGTAGATTCGTTGAGTCTAAGGAATTGTACTCCAGTTCACGTGTGTACGGTTTGCAGGTGGTTTGCAATCCGCTGGGGTTCCTAGTCCGCTGGTCCGCAATCCTTGCAAACCAGCAGCACCAGCCAACCTGGGTTCTCTTCCGGGAGCGGGAGACACGGATGCAGATAGCCTCATAGGCTCCAGGTTTGCGGGCTGAGAGGCGTTGAAGGACGAGAGCCAGGCGGGATCCCAAAGAATTGGGGGAAGCACAACAGACCATCCGAGACCCGTTGAGCGCCGATGGATCTAGAAAAACGTTGAAGGTTGCAGGGGGTTAGCAGGGCGCGGACGGGGCCTGCTCGAACAGCTAGGAGGATTCTCGGGCTGTATGTTGAACATCGGTGTAGAGGTGAGGACAAGGTGGGCGAAGCAAGATCCCGAGCGGTTTGTGGATTCCCAACTGGACAAGCGGCAAGGCTCACCGGTCTTACTCGAAGGCAACTGGCTTACTGGGACAAGACAGGTTTGTTCACGCCCAGCCTCGTCCGCCCCCGGGGGCGGGGGACACCTCGCGTTTACTCTTTCTTAGACCTCGTACAACTGCGCGTTGCGAAGCAGTTGCTGGACGCAGGACTCTCGGCGCGTAAGCTCAAGATGTGTTTGAAATACTTGCGCGAGAACGTCACGGACAGCGTTATCGCCTCCGGGGCCTTTGTGGTTGCTGGCACAGAGGTACTTATGCTAACCGACAATCCTCTTGCGGCAGTCAACATCGCAGGATACGGGCAGATGGTCTGGTTGATTGGTTTAGCGCCGGTTGCCCGCGAAATAGAAGACGCGGTAGGACTATCGGGCACAGTTCGTACGGGCAGGTCGGTGGCTTAGCCCGGTGAGCGAAAATGGTAGTCTAGTTCGTTTTCGATGTAGAATAGCGCAATTTGCCGGAAGCTCGTGGAGGGAAGCGCGATGGCGGACAGTGTCGGTCGTCCAACTGTGCTGAGCATGTTTAGCGGCTGTGGCGGGATGGATCTCGGTTTTGTCCAAGCTGGTTTCCGGATCGTGTGGGCGAACGATATTGACCCCGATGCCTGTGCAACGTACAGACACAATCTCGGGGAGATTATCGAAGGGGACGTTCGAGATCTTGAGATTCCCACAGTGCCGGAGTTAGATGTGTTAACCGCGGGGTTTCCTTGCCAGCCGTTTTCGAACGCCGGAAACCGCCGAGGTTTACAGGACAGCCGCGGGACATTGTACGAGATCTGTTTAGAGTATGTCTGCCACCTGCGCCCGAAGATAGTTCTTTTCGAGAACGTCAGAGGCTTTCTTACAGTTCAAGGAAGGAGAGGGAGATTAATCGAGGAAATTTGCGAAGCTTTGGCAGAAATGAGCTACGAGGTTCACTTCAAACTAGTAGACGCCGCCGACTACGCTGTACCGCAACATCGGCTCAGGGTCATCATCATGGCGGTCTCTAAATCAGTTGCCCCACGTGGTTTTAGATTTCCCCGCCCCATCGAGGGCGTAGATTTGCGGTTGAAAACGATACTGGATGTCCCGCCGTCCACCGCAAATCAAGGAGACATCCTTAAGCTTAATCCTCAAGCGTTGTACTTGGGCAGCCTGGTTCCTGAAGGCGGGTCCTGGAAGGACATACCGTATGAACTCTTACCCGATAGGTTGAAGCGTATCAGAAACAACATGCGCAAATACAGGTGGCCCAAGTTTTACCGCCGTTTTCACCGAGACGAGATCGCGGGGACCATAACGGCTGCATTCAAACCTGAGAACGCAGGCGTTTGGCATCCCACGGCGAACCGAGTGCTCTCCGCGCGGGAAATCGCTCGCATCCAGTCGTTTCCGGACGACTTCGTGTTCGTTGCGAGATCTACGAAGGCAATCTACCAAATGATCGGGAACGCGGTACCTCCGAAGCTGGCTCGCGCCTTCGCCGAGCGCTGTAAAGAAGTGCTCGCTGGGGCGGAGCCGGATCAGTTCATCCCTTGTATCGAATACTCGAGGTTGAGGGGTCGGCCCATTAAACCTACGGACCCGGAAATAGGCTTCGATGGACGACCAGTCGCGACCACAGAATGCTTTGTCCAACAAACGTTTGAATTGGTTGGGTGATGAACGTGTACTTCTCGTCGGAAACCTTTCACAGAGAGTACCCGAAACTGAGGCTGCGCAGGCCGGCCCCCAAAATGGGTATAGAACACACCACCGGTTTGGGTTGCTTCTTGGCTCTCGACATGGTCCAAAAACAACTAAACATTGAATTAGTAAACCTCGCGCCTGGGCAAGAAGCTCGCCGATTGCTTGCCAATAATTACGCATCTCTCATGACCCTCGGCACAGGCCCTCAAGAATTCACCGTTCACGAGTTGGGCTTCGCCTCGCGACTGAGCGTGGATGAAGTCAAACGAAAATTTAGTTCAAATGTGCTGACAAGGCCCCTGAAAGAAGCACGAGAGGCTGGGCGCCGACGCGACTACCCCAAGCGACCTCGTCCCTTACTTGAATTCGGCTTAGAAGCGGGAGGCGATTTCTGGGGAGCGCGAAAGCACGTGCGATGGAGAGACAATCTGGCGAGGTTTTTCCACGACAGGGGGTGCGGCGGGGATCTCTTTCCGTTGATCGTATTTACTCTCAAGACAACGGATCTGTCGCGCTTCCGCGAATCCCCCTTTCACGAAGGGATCCGCCGCGCCCTAGAAACTTTGTTCACCGAAAGTGTTGCGGGTTACCTCGTGGAGCATTCATCTGCGCACGAACACGGTTGGGACGAACTTGGCTTACTCTCCGATTCGCCGCCATTGGCCTTCGATAACATGGTCAAAGACGAACCAATGGAAGTACCACTCGAGCAAGTGCCATCGTCCGAGTTTACATGGCCTGACCCGGGAGAAGTCAATGCTGAACTCGAAATCCCACTTGACGTTGTAGCAAACGCCTTGTCCGCGCTCGAGAGTGGACAGCATCTGATCCTGACTGGAGCGCCCGGAACAGGGAAGACAACACTAGCCATCGCGATAGCAAGACACTGCAAAGGCTCCGACTTCGTAGTCTGCACTGCCACCTCCGACTGGACGACATTCGAAGTGTTGGGCGGGTACATGCCCGACCTGGGCGATCCCCGCCGCCTTAATTTCTCAGAGGGCATTGTCACCGGTGCCATAGCCAAGAACGCGTGGGTTGTCATAGACGAGATCAACAGGGCTGACGTGGACAAGGCATTCGGAGAACTCTTCACATTGCTGGCCGGGAAAGACGTGGTACTTTCTCACAAGGTTTGCGAACCGAACGACAACGCGGGGGATTGTGGGGGGAAACTACGGCAGGTCGTTCTCCGCATCGAGCGTGACAACTCTTACGATGACAACGATTTCCGAGTGTACGATGTCCCAGACGATTGGAGAATCATCGCGACAATGAACACGGCGGACAAAGCCACTCTCTACCAATTGTCGTACGCGTTCATGAGGCGTTTTGCTTTCGTGGAGGTCCCGGTTCCCCCAGCCGGAACCATGGCAGCGATCCTCGACAGATTCTTCGACAGCAACCGCGGAGATGTCCCCGCAGAGGCACAGGAGTTGTGGAATGAACTAGGGGAAAGACTAAAGCGTGTTTTCGCCGATGACAGCACCGGCCTGTTCGCGGCGGGAATTCCCGTGGGAGCCGCAATCCCACTGTCGATCTCCAAACACCTCAAAACCAGACTAAGCCGCGGCAACATCGCAGGAACAACACCCAAGACGCTGCTCCTCCAGTCGTTGGAAATGTTTTTGTTCCCACAGTTCGAAGGGTACCGAAGAAAACACAACTTGCTTCGGGACAAGTTGTGCGAGGCCATTGGTATACCCAGGGCGGATGAATGGTTTGAACGGCTCGACGCCAGCCTCAAGAAGTGGACGGGCGCCGAAGGCGAACTATGAGCGGACAATTCTGCCCCAATCCAGAGTACTGGAACCAACAGGTCAAGCGATACTTGTATGCAAGGATAGACGCCGAGTGGAGGAACGATCCTCTGGAAGCACGGAAGGCGGTTGGCCGCTTTTTAGAGGCTCTCACATTGTCCGAAGGGGATTTGGATTGGCTAGCTCGCGTATACCACATCGTCCAAGCGCACGGGGCGCACGAGTTCGTTGTGGACATCTTGAAGGACTCCCTGTCCAGCCTCACAAGGGAACGCAAGTCGCAAATCACTGTTAGGAAAGCTGTGGCTCGCGGCAGAGTTCTCTGGGAAAGAACCCTTAAGATCCAGAGGGCGAGGGCGGATCCTACTGTCTACATTGCCGAAGAGTCTTCAAAAACGCCAGACACACCGGAGAACAGGTTGCTCAAAAAGTACCTGCAAGCGCTAGTGGACTGTAAGCCCCCCGTAGAAGCCGGGTCCAAGACATCTACCGCTCGGAAGGTCGTGGAAGTTTTCCGGGTCGCGAACGAGCTTCTCGGGTCGGTTTTTCTCCGGGACATCTCGTTGGTGCCACGAGTCACCGCCCGGATGTTAGCGCGGGCGCGCAGAAGCAAGCACCGCGTTTACGCCAAGGTTTCCCAGTTGTGGGCCGAATTCGAATCTGCGGTACTCCTCCGAGATGTGGACGTCCTGAAAGATGTCTTGGCGCGGGGGTGGTTGGCGCCAAAGATGGAGGAAGACACGGACAGCCTCTTTCAATTGTTTGTGCTGGTCTCGATCTTGGAAGCGCTGGAGGAAATGGTCCTCCAAGAGCGCGGAAATGTTAAGTTCGGACTGGTCAGGAGCGATGGCCCTGCCGCGGTGGCTGTGTACGAAGGTCCCGTGTGGAGAGCCGAGGTCTACTACGACAAAGCTCCGTCCGTGGCCTTGGGTTTCGAAGGGGGCGGGTCGTTCTACATTCGCATAACGGAATTGTTCCGTGGGCTTTCCGGAGCCCCGAGGCGCCCCGATGTGTCGGTGAGATTGACCGATGGGCGGAGTAACGAAGTCAAAGTCATAGTTGAAGCGAAGAACACGGATCCAACTTCGAGGTATGGGAGCGACAGCATATACAAAGCTCTGGGCTATCTGCGCGATTACGAAGGCTTATGGCCGGAGCATCAGCATCCGAAGTTCACATTGGTGTATCCGGGGGGCACGGCCCCCGTATCTGAAGATTCGCTGACGGCTGAAGATCTGGCGATCGTCTCTGGTGACCTGACGCCTCAATTCAAGCTGATTTTTGGCCGTTTAATTGGCCATACAGGCTAGACACTACGGAGGATCGGCAAGGTTGGTAGTGCCCTTGGGTAACGCACGTTATGATGGACTACGCAACGCTTTGATCGGTTGGTACCGAGCAAACGGTAGGACCTTCCCTTGGCGTCAGACGGATGACCCCTACGCGATCCTAGTCGCCGAGATCCTTCTTCACCGGACGTATGCTGGGAAAGTTGTCCCAGTATTCACAAAACTCTTGGATTGTTACCCGAACCCCGCGCGCTTGGCAAAAGCCTGCGAAGAAAACATAGTTGAAATTCTCCGGCCATTGGGGTTTCTGTACCGCGCCCGAGTTTTGAAGGGGCTCGGTTCTGCCTTAGTGGAGCAATTCCACAGTACAGTTCCCGATGACGTAACAAAGCTGAAAAGCTTACCTGGAGTGGGGAATTACACGGCCAACGCTGTGTTATGCTTTGCGTACCAACGCCCCGTACCAGTCGTGGACCGAAATGTAATGCGAGTCTATAAGAGGGTGTTCGCTTTACCCGTGCGTGCTGACAAGGGTCCAGCTAGGGCCATGTGGGGGTTCGCGGAGAAGGTGCTCGACAAAGAACGGGCTAGAGAGTTCAATTGGGGGCTCTTGGACTTTGCTGCCTTGGTTTGCAAAGATCGCAATCCGGTGTGTGGGAACTGTGTCTTGTCCAGACTGTGCGCCCTGGTTGCAGATAGCCGCCTACACCCCGAACTAAGCTCTCCCACTTTGACCCTGCATCGGCCGAGGTAGGAGGGAATGGCCTCGCGAGTGAGCAGGTACATGACGGGGAGCTCCAAGTGTTCCTTGGGCGCACCGGGACTGTGGTTGGTAATCCTAGGCATAGCTCCAATTCCAAGCGGCACCCCGAAGTGGCCGAGCGTCACCGCCCGGTCGCAGAAAATCTCCCGCGCTGCATCTTGATGTCGCTGCAGTGAGCCAAGCCTTGCTCGCGCCAAACCCACCCGCTTCTTGGCCGCTTCGCAACTCGAGACTGCGCCGGCCCCGCCTGGGCAGTCATGCCCGAACACTGGGCACCTGGCCCCCGAACCGGGGTAGGGCATGTTCTCGATGCAGTGCTCCCAGCCGCAGATCCCGCCCTGCTCTTCCCACCCCTCGTTGAACTCGAAGCAGAGCGAGTAGCCGCACCGGGCGACCTTACACCTCCGGCAGTCGGGGTGCGCGTGCGGCGGCACACCTTCCGGCCTTGTGCAGGCATATACGTATTCACCCATCGTAAGCGTCAAACTGTACCCACCTGGTGTGCTGCTCGGCGGTGAAGGATAATCTCCCCGAAGTTCATCAATTCGGGGAGGGTCCGTGATGGCGAGTGGTGCGCGGCAGAAACTGCGGCGAGAATGGGAAACCCGCATCGCAGAGTACCGGGCGAGCGGACAGAGCGTGAGGGAGTGGTGCGCCGCCAACGGCATCAAGCCAGGCCGGTTGTGGTACCACCTGCGCCGGTGCCGGGAGAGATGCCAGGAGAAAGCCGGCAAGGAGACCATGGCTCCAATGTGGCTGCAGGCCACGCTGACCGGCCCGGCTCCCGAGGAACAAGACAGCGCAAGACTGCTCATCCGCATAGGTGAGGCCACCATTGAGGTCAGAGCCGGGTTCGATCCCGAACTGCTCTCCGGGGTGGTCCGGGTACTTCGCGCCATATGCTGAGCGAGGCTTCCGTCGACCGGGTTTACCTTGCCTGCGGCCCCACCGACCTGCGCAAATCCATTGATGGGTTAGCAGCCCTGGTGCGGCAAGGCTTCGACCTTGATCCTTTCTCAAGCAGCCTCTTTGTCTTCTGCAACCGGCAGAGGGATAAGGTAAAGATCCTGAGGTGGGACCGCAACGGGTTCTGGCTGTACTACCGCCGGCTGGAGCGGGGCAAGTTCCAGTGGCCCCAGAGGACAGGGGACAAGATCCCCGTGGCGGTCGATTACCGGCAGCTGCGCTGGCTGCTCGACGGGCTGTCCTTGAGGCAGCCCAAGGCGCACCCCGAGGTCAAAGCGAGGACGATCGTGTGAGGAGAAACCCGGTCAGCCCCTGCATATTGTGGCCAAATCAGGAGGAATTCGGCGCTAGATGTAGAACCAAACAAATATGGACAGCTTATCCGCCGCCATGACCGTAGAAGAGCTAAGGCAACGCTGCGCTCTGCTCGAACAAGAGAACGCCGAGCTGACCGCCAAGGTTCAATGGCTCATGGAGCAACTCAAACTGATCAAGCGCCGCCAGTTCGGGGCCTCCAGCGAACGGAGTGTTCCCGAACAGCCTTCTTTTTTCAATGAGGCGGAGAAAGAGGTCCGGCCCGACGAGCCGGAGTCGACCCTGGAGACCATCACCTACCGGCGTCGCAAGCAGAAAGGGCACCGTGAGGCGGTGCTCGGAGACCTGCCCGTGGAGACGATTGAGTACCGCCTGCCCCCCGAGGAGCAGGTCTGCCCCCAGTGCGGGGGTCCCATGCACGAGATGAGCACCGAGGTGCACGAGGAACTGAAGATCATCCCGGCCCAGGCTAAAGTGCTCAGGCACGTGCGTTACGTCTACTCCTGCCGCCGCTGCGAGCGTGAAGAGACAAATACCCCGATGGTCACGGCCCCGGCGCCATCTCCGGTGATCCCGGGCGGTCTGGCCTCGCCCTCGGCCGTTGCCTACGTGATGAACAGTAAGTACGTCGACGGCCTTCCCCTTTACCGCCAGGAAGAGCAGCTTGCGCGCCTGGGGGTGGAGCTTTCCCGCCAGACCATGGCCAACTGGGTGATCTACGCGGCGGACAGGTGGCTCTCACCCCTGTACGACCGCCTGCACGAGCACCTCTTGCAGCGGGACATCCTGCAGGCCGACGAGACGACAGTGCAGGTGCTCCACGAAGATGGCCGCGCGGCCCAGACCCAGTCCTACATGTGGCTGTACCGCACCGGGAGGGAACCCCCGCCCATCGTCCTTTTCGACTACAGGACCACCCGGGCGAGCAAGCACCCCGAGCGGTTTCTCGCCGGGTTCAAGGGCTACCTGCAGGTCGACGGTTACGCCGGTTACGACGGACTGCCGGGCGTCACCCTGGTGGGCTGCTGGGCTCATGTGCGCCGCAAGTTCGACGAGGCCCTCAAGGTGTTGCCTCCTGACAAGCGCTCCCCACCGGTGGCCGCCCAGGAGGGGCTGGACTTCTGCAACCAGCTCTTTGCCATCGAGCGCGACCTCAGGGAGGCAGACCCGGAGGAGCGGTACAGAGCCCGGCTGGAGAGGAGCCGTCCCGTGCTGGATGCCTTCTCGGCCTGGCTCAGGACCCAGTCGCCCAGGGTCCTCCCCAAAAGCCTGCTTGGCCAGGCCATCAGGTACTGCCAGAGCCAGTGGGGCAAGCTCCAGGGGTTCCTGCTTGACGGGCGCCTGGAGCTCGACAACAACCGCAGCGAGCGCTCTCTGAAGCCCTTTGTGATCGGCCGGAAGGGCTGGCTGTTCTGCAACACCCCGCGCGGGGCGAGAGCCAGCGCCATTGTGTACAGCATCGTGGAGACGGCCAAGGAGAACGGATTGATTCCCTTCGAATATTTCCGCCACCTCTTCGAGAGGCTTCCCAACCTGGGCGGCGGTGACCTGGACGAGTTGCTGCCCTGGTCGGACTCGCTGCCTGATGCTTGCCGGATCGGCAGACGAAACTGACTGTCTTGCGCCAGCGCGGCAACCATCAGGTCAAGGGCGGCCTGCCCTGCTTCTGGTGATGTTCACCTCGGGCGTTCTCGGAGGTGGGCGCTATTTGACGCTTACCACCCATCTGCTCCTCTCCACCTCCCCGGAAGCTCAGCAGCCAGCCCTGCAGGTCTGCCCCAGCAGGCCAACGGGTGCCCACCCAACCCGCAGCCGAACCGAACAGATGCTTCTCCGGCACTCTCAAGACCTCCTTCCGCAGCAGCAGGACAGGACCGGGCCGGACTAACCGCCTGCGGGTAATGTATGCGTAGAATACGCATTGGGCGAAGGAACCCAGCCAACTCCCGCATCCGGGACGTTGACATGGCCGCCCAGATGATGAACTACACAAAGTTTCAGATCCTGCAGCAGGCGGGCACGGCAATGCTGGCCCAGGCCAACCTAGCCCCCCAGGCCGTGCTGAAGCTGTTGAGTTAGCAGTCCCATCATCCTTCCTCCCTGAGCCATGCGGTCGGGCAGCAGGGTGCGTAAGCCTGGCCGCATGGTCCCTTTGCCATGGTTTGAGGGACGCGCGGCTGATGGCGGGGCTGCCACGCGGTGGCGGAGGAGGATAATCGCGCCAGGTAGCGAACCCGTCACATAGCAATGGGGTTGGTAGCCTACTGGATAAGCGCTCCTGGGCGACCAGGGTTCCCCAGGTAACACGCTAAGACTTGTGGTGGCTCGAGCGAGGGATTACGAGGGTGGCCGCAAAACCACGGCGTCTTTCGGCAAACGGCAGGAGTTCGTTGCGATAGGCGAACTTCTGCGGCGCGGATTTGACGTGTACCAGACGCTGGTGGACGATCAGGGCATCGACTGCATCGTCAGGCAGCACAAAAGAAGCCAAATCAGGTCCTTGGAGATCCGCAGTCGGGAAAGGTTGGTCAGCGATCTTGGCGAGGGAAGGAGAACGGAAGCCCATGGCTGGAGTCCAGGTTGGTCCAGGAGGCACTAAGTATATCCGCTTCACTGTTGACGTTTGGTATCAGGAATCCGACAATTCGATCCATATTACTGCCCCTGGGATACAGGGATTTCACACTACGGTTAACAACAATCCTGGGTCGAAGCGACGCCATGAGAATCTCTACAATGTTTTGAAGTGGCTGCTGGAGGAACACGACCGGTGGCCCGTGCGCGATTCGGAGTGCGAGCAGGGCGATGCATGATTTGAGATGAGGAGGTATCACCGGGATCATTGCTTGCTCAGTGCAGGCTTCGGCATCAGTGCGACGATCGAGCCTTCTGGTCTAGGCATCTGCCGAGGCTGGAGAGTGAGGCAGTGGTCGCCAGTGCTGTGGCACAGGGGGTAGCCGGCGGTGTGTTCGGCGTGCGGGTTGGGGAGCGCGTTTACTTCAACGAACCGGTGGCCGACTCGACGCTTGGCTCCGGTGCGGTGCTACTACGCAAGGAAGTGGCCGAGGCCGCCAAGCGGACCGAAGCTAGAGAGGTTGCTTCAGTCGAGGTCAGCAACGGGAGCCCCTCGGTGAGGAAGGAAGGGTCGGCGGGTGCAATTACGGTGCCGTCCACCACGCCTCCGGGCGTTGCTGTGTCAGGTGTCCACTTGCGGGCGAAGGTCCCATGGGACAAACTCGCCGATTTCGTCCGGGAAGTCGTCCTGCCGCTACGCAGCGATGGGGCCAACCTGCAAGTGGAGGTGCTGGTCGAGGCTCGCTGCGAGTCCGGCGGCATCAAGGTGTCGACGTTGCAGCAGAAGGTGAGAGAGACGTTGCAACAGATCGGGGCGCAGGTGTTGGAGGAGCAAGTCGAGTGAGCGATCCGCCCCAACATGCCCAGCGGCTCCCCCCAAGGAGGGCTGACCGGGACTTCTAGCGGTGGCGGTGCGCGTATCGGGGCATCCGGAGAACGTTAGCGGTTGTTGAGCACGCACATGAGGCAGTAAAGGCTGGGACTGTTGCTTGGTGCACGGGAGACGTGTCGGGTGAGCGACGAACTTATTGACCGTGCTCTCGCGGTAATACCAGAACTGCAGCGCACCACCGAGATGCTCAAAGGGGTACGCGAATCCATGACCTCTCGTGAGGCGCGCGAGTTGGCGGCCGAACTGAGGCGGGCGGCGGAGCGGGTTGAGGACGCGGCCGATGCGCTGGAGTTGTGGGCGGAGTATGCGAGGTTGAGGGAGGAAAGAGTGCGCTGTAAAGCCGAGTGACAGGCGCTTCGCAGGGTTGACGGGAACTGCAGGGGCTAGGGCCGGGTGCAGCCGTTCTGGTAAGGAAAAGGGATAGTCTGATTATTGCTGGGCTCAGGAAGCGAGGGAAGAGACTATGTTTGTTCCCCAGAGTCTGGGTGATCTCCAGGGCATAGTGGAACAGCGCCTGGAGGAGGGGATGCAGCTCGAGTTCAAGCGCCAACTACCCGAATCCCAGAAGAACGATGACCTCGCAGTCGTCCTGTGTGCCATGGCCAACTCGGAAGGTGGCGTCATCATTTACGGAGTAGAAGAAGACAAGGCCACCCGTGCAAGCCGCTTGACGCCATTTCCACTCTCAGGTGCAGGTAATCGAGTGAACCTCGTTGCCAGAAGCGCATTGGATGGCCCGGTCGAACTCACCGAGGTGAGGACGATCTGTGCCAGCGGGCAGGAGGGCTTCCTCGTGGTCGTGGTTCCCAAGAGTGACCGTGCTCCGCACTTCGTGCACGGGACTGCCTGGGGTCGCACGCCCAAAGGCAATTCGAGACTTACCCGACGTCAGATTGGAGAACTCTTCGCTGCTTCGCCGGGGTTTGCTGAGGAGTTCGGGCTAGTGATGGGACGCCCAGGTCGCGTGGTTGCCCAGGTTGAGGTGGAGCCGTACCAGGAGACTGACAGCCGAGGACGGTTGAGAACCCTCCGGAGGGAATACCTGGTGTTCCGGAACGATGGAGACCTGGATGTCTATCACGTGAGGTGGGAGTGGTGTCTTGAAAGCCCTGAGACCAACGTGCCGCATGTTCTTCAAGATCCGTTCCCGCTGGAGGTTCTGCCGGCGAGTGTTCGGGTGCGCGTCCTAACGCTCTCTACATCGGAAACAGAACGCAACTTGCGGGTACGAACATGTTGGGAGGACAAGACGGGGACCGAGCATCAGCAAAGTTGGCCCATCGTTTTCTACTAGCACCGGATGCCACTGGGCAAGAACAGGCGCTGTGACTAGGCGCGGGGGTGCTGGTGGTGGGCGCGGACAGGAGCGATGAGGTGTCGATCCGCAGGTTTGAATGGTTGTTGCAACAACGCGGGTATACATGGTGCAAAGAGGACCGCATATATGAGGTGCTCTGCGTCACCGGGAAGAAGCCCGATTTCTATGTCCGCACGCCCCACTGTAGCTTCCTGGCTGAGCTGAAGTCGTTTCGCGAGCCATCGGTACTGGACCGAGCCATCGACTTGGGGCAGCGGGTTGGGGTGGTAGACCCGGGTGCGCTTCAGAAGCGGGTTAACGAGCGGGTGCATGAGGCAGCCAGACAGCTCAAGCCGTACTCAATCTATGGTATCGCGATGGTGGTAGTCCTCGACAACTGGCGGCAAGTTCGACTGCCCTTGGACGCGAGGGCGCTGATCGGGTTATTCGGCCAACTTGAGTTCAGGGGATGGTACAGGCCCGAAGAAGGGAAAATCGAAGACCTTCAGCTTGCCCACGGTGGTTCGCGGGTGCTTACCGACCAAGTCCACAGGCATGTGAGTGCCGTCCTGGTGAACACTGGAGAACTGCGCTACCCGGACGATGATATGTCGGAGGAACGACCAATGTGGGCGACCATTCTCTTCAATCCGTTCGCGGCAGTCCCCCTTCCCAAGGAAGTGTTTCGTTCGCCAGCGGATACGCACGTTTGGTACGAACATGGACTCGGCTGGGTGGTCAAGCCAGCCGTCTAGGGGGGCTACCCGCCGAACTACGATGGGGTGGCATTTGGAATTGAGGACGCAGCGGATGCACTGGAGTTGTGGGCGGAGTATGCAACGTTGAGCGGGGAGCGACTGACCATAGACCGACCGTCACTAACATCCCAGGCTTTGCGCACAGCCCTGCGGTTGGCTTACGATCATGCACTTCTCGGTGCGAGTGGGGGACATGGGTGCGGCGGGAGCGACTGAACGAACCCCACACGGACTCCGCGGGTGCTACGATATCCACACAACAGCTTGCTCCCACCCGGAAGGGGGAGGCAAATGCGGTTCAGGTGCGGTGGTTGCCTGGGGGGGAGAAATCCGCCCCAACTGGAAGATTGTGTCGCCTTGCCCCCGGAGCAGCACGCTGTTGTTGTTGCTGGGCCTGGTACAGGCAAGACGACTAAACTCGCTAAGCGTGCCCGGTGGTTGGTAGGTCAGTGCGGCGTTTTACCGGAGCAAATAGCCCTACTCACGTTTACCAACTCCACTACCCGTCATCTGCAAACCAAGATCCCGGAACTCAAGGCCTCGACGGTGCATAGCTTCGCCTTGTACCATCTCAACGCCATTGGCGAGTCGGCAAACCGTAGAATTGCTGACGAATGGGAACAGGACGAGTTGATAAGGCGGGATCTTTGCCTGGTGGCCGCGCAGGAAGACGTCAAGGTAGGCTTAAAGGCTGCGGCCGATTTCCTCCGACGGTTGGGTGCTGGATTTCGGGAAGGACAGGAACAGCCGCCGCAACTTAGCGTTGAGGAGCAGATTCTTCGCCGCGCCTGGTTGTTTCTCCGAGGCTTCCTTGGCTTCCGACTTTTCGACGAGCTTGCGTATGATCTTTTGCGGTCGTTGGAACAAGGCGGGAGGCTCAAACACCCACCCCGAGTTATCTTGGTAGACGAGTACCAGGATTTGACACCTTGCGAGCTTGCCTTGCTGAAACGTATTAGCGAAGTTCATTGCACTGCGGTTTTCGTGTGTGGGGATGACCGGCAATCCATCAATGGCTTCAGGGACGCTGATCCAAGAGGACTGAACAATTTCTGCCGACTATACGGGGTAGCACGACCATGGTACCTCTCAACTTCGTATCGCTGCCCCAGACTGATTTGCGAGTTTGCAGAGTCCATTGCACAGCGCATACCTCCAGTCCAAGGTCTGGAGGATAGGCCCAAGCTCAGTCCTCACCCAGACTCCCCCCACACGGGCACCATCCGAATTACCATACACAAGAGCGTTCAAGCGGAAGCGAAGTGGCTTCACCGTGAGGTGTCAAATCTCCTTCAGCAAGGCGTTGCGCCAAGCCAGATCATGGTCGTAGTGGCGCGGGATGTGGACGTCTACGTTAACCTGCTGAACAGGCATGCCGGACAAGACAACTACTATGACCCGCGGTCCGGTGCGAAAATCGCTGATTCGATGCCCTTCCGTACCATCTATGCGTTAGCGCGGGTCGCTTTGGACAAGAATGACCTTCTCGCCTGGAGAACGCTTATGCAACTTGGTGGCTTCCGGCCTCCCCGTATGCGCCAGGTTTTCACGGCCGGAAAACATTCGCTTCTCTCCGCACTCAGGGCACGCATCGACTCGGACGAGGAGGTGCGGCGGTGGTTTGAAGCGACGGAAGAGGCGATTGCACGCCTCCAACAGCTCGAGGAACCGGGCGACTCCGTGGCAATAGCGGAAGAGTGGTTCACAGTTAGCGGAAAGGCCAAGTCGGATTTCACTGCAGTGAACGCTATGTTGCACGCTTCTTTATCACCAACAGGCCGTACGATGTTGGAGAACCTGGAGGAACTGCTGCGCACCATGGCAACCGATCCTCAAGATGCTTCTCCCGATTCACAAAGGATACCCGTAAGGACGATACATCAAGCCAAGGGCCTGGAAGCCGAGCATGTTTTCCTTGCGGGTGCCCACGATGAAGCATTCGCCGATGTTAAGCCTGCTGACGGCGTAAGGCGTTTGTATGTAGCAGTCACCCGCGCGTCGAGGTCCCTGACGATTTCTGTTGGGAGGTCTGTCCGTAGAACTCCGATTGAGCATCGACTCGGAGCAAGCTATGTGAAGCTAGCTACCGATCTGGAGGAAGTGAGCCGCAGTATCGGTATCACTATTGAATGCGACCCCGATCAGTGAGACCGGTAAGAAAATGTTTGATGATGTCCCCTAACTGTGGCGATGGCATGGCATGTGAAGATGACCGCTTTCCAGCCCAAACCTCCTCCCGGGCGGGGCAGGCGCTTGCTGATCGACGCCAGACGTTTCATGACTAGACCCTGCCCAGGGGTCCGCATCCTGCGCCTCGCCTGAGGCGATATTCCGAAGTGCTCCGGAGCATAAAGACCCGGTCGAACGCCCGGAGATACCCAGAGGACTCCCGGACCATCTGCCGGCGATTACCTGCGACACACTGTGGCTCGCCTCTCCAGCACCAGAGGGGCATTTCGGATTGCGACTGAGGCGGACTGACGGATGGTGACGGCACGGGGCCGGTTCCAGGGGGGGGATAGGCTACGCGTCCTTCATCCCCCCGTTTTTGCCCAGGATAATTGATTGTGGCGGCCCGTTCCACAGCCAATCTCGGACGTTCGGATTGGCCTGCGCGCGTTTACAGTAAGGTGGGTTTGGCCTGCGCCGCTACTAGCTCCTGCTCCAGGCTCGAGCCGGGGGTGTCCCCATGGAGAACAAGAAAAGCCATGCGCGGGCGCTACGAGTTGGACAGGCCCGTCATCTCCATCCAGACGCCGAAGGAACTGGAATCAGCACGCGCGGGCAACAGGGATACCCCCACTGACATCCGAGCCCGGGACCGCAACCGTCCACCCCCTGTAGACCGCCTACGAAGAATCCGCTACTCGCCGCCGCTTCGACGTCCGCTGGTGCTCCGACCCCTTGCTGGCTCCGGCTCCGCAAACCACTAACCGGCCAGTGACACGAGGTTTCGTCACGGGATTGCCCGAAGTGTATCGGGCATCCCCCCAAGGGGAGCGCCTCCGTTGATCACCACCAAGGTCACACGGCAAGCATTCCCAATGTTCTTCGCCGACATGCGCACGGTCGGCCGCTAACCCTGCCCCCCACCCCGTGAGGGTCTGGACATGTCCCCTTCCACCGACCAGGTGCAGACACAGTACCCCCAGGTGTGCTGCAGCAAAGTGGTCCAGGATTCGTGCGGGCGGCAGCGGCAGGAAAGAAGTGCCGCAAGAGCGAAGCAGTCCCAAGAGATCATGGAGAAGCTGCAGTGACTGAGTCGGACCGTCCCGTGCGTCTGGACTACAGCGGAATTGTCTTGGAGTTGCACGTGTGCGTTCAGTGTACTGCAACTGGGCTCCTCAATTCCTGCGGAAGGGAGTGCGCCGGGAAGTGCCTGCGGACGTTATCTCTCTGCTAACAACGCCTGTGGTTCTCTTGAACGGTGATGAACCGGTTTCCCTGGGAACTGGCTTCTATTGGGCAGTTGAAAGTAAGCTGTTGTTCTTGGTAACCAACTACCATGTCCTCACTGGATGCGCCCCTACGGACAATAAGCCACACAAGGGAGATTCGATCACCATCCAGCTTCACAACTCGGGGACTGAGCCCAAGAATGCCGTAACCATTCGGGTTCCTCTGTACACCGGTTCAGGAAAGCCTGTGTTCCTAACAAGTCCTTCCTATCCAGAAGCCGATCTTGCCGTGATCCCTCTCCCACCAAAGTTGTGCGCGAACGCAAGGGTATCAAGGGTATGGTGCTTGGACAAAGAGTGGACCCAGAACAGCCTGAAAGTCCGCCCCGCATCAGAGATTACTCTCGTTGGTTACCCCTATGGCTTCTACGACTCTGTAAACATGTTGCCGATTTACAAGACTGGTAACGTTGCGACCGAGCCGGACTTCGACTTTCTCGGTAAGCCTGTGTTCCTGGTAGACGTTTCGGCTTTCCCGGGCATGTCAGGGTCTCCAGTGTTTGCCATTGCGTACGGTGTGTACGAAGCGGAAGATGGTTCAACTACCGTCGGGGGAGCACGTCGATTCTTGGGAGTATACGCCAGCCAACAAGTGCGTGAAGAGAACAGGTTTCTGGAGGAAATAGACGTGGGTGAGGCGCCGCAAAGGCTAGGCATTCGATATAGAGAATCACTGGAGCTTGGGTACGTCTGGAAGGCAAAGCTCATAGTTGAGTTGACCGAAGCCTTAGACGTGAGGGCCTATGAACAGGAAGTGCTCGGTGACCTTCCCCGAGACATCTGAATGAGGCAGAGAAGCGCCGTTAACGCCGGTTTTTACTGGAGGGGACCGGCCACGGTTCAAGCACGAGCCCTAACTTGGACGGTTATAGCTTGACGGTGCCGGGTCTCGCGCGCGTACTGTACCGCTTTCTTCCTTGTTGGCTCTCGTACTCCCGGTCAGCCTCTTGAACCCTTCTTTGATACCCTTCAATTCCACCGGCATTAATCCACTCGATGAGTTGATCTCGAGGGATGATTATCTTCCGTCCTATCCTAATACAGGGGAAGAACTTACCTTCCCACCTGCGGCACATCTCGTAGACTGCAGAAGTGCTAACTCGGAGCAGATTTGCCGTTTCTTTGACGGTGAGAGCAGGAGGCAGTTCATCGCGCAACCTATCTCCCGACGATGTCTGCGTTCTTGCCGGTTCATCCCTCATGGAGCGGGGCACAAATACTTGCGCCAAGGTGGGGGCGGCCAAGTGCATGGCGAACTCGATGAAAGCGACTCGTTCATCTGGCCCAAGACTTTCGGCAGCAACAGTTAGGCCGTTGGGCAGCGTCAGCCTTACCTCAAGTTGACACTTGGTAGTCAAGACGGAATCCTCCCCTCATTGTGGTTGTCGCTAAGGGCCGGTTGACAGGCCGGCACACTAATTGGAGGAAGGGATGCGGGTCTCCTGTTGAGCCCACGATTGGGATGTGTTTGTGAAGCACCGTCACGGCGGAAACGTACCGGATATGACACTGCAGTCGGAGGGATGGTCGAAAGCCGCGGGTGCCGCATCATGGCAGAGGAGGACAATCAGTGGAAAATGTCGAACCGGCTCCCGCTTCCGCACACTTCAGAGCTTCCTGATGGTAAGACTCGACCAGCTTCAGCAGCTTATCGATGCTCTTCCCCGCCGCCATTGTCCGCCACCCCCCGCCTACGCCGTTCCAACCACCGCGCCACCCAGCCCCCATCGCAACAATGCATCGCCTCCAGCCCGCCTTTCACCTCAATGCCTACCTCCTTCTAACCCTCCGTTCAACTCCCCGCTTCTCGCCAGAATCGCTTGGCCCCGCAGGCTATGCTCACGCGGCACAGGTTTTCCACCTTTACACGCCATGACCCCTAGATTGCCGACCACAACCATCCCCCGACCCGCTGCCGGTCGCTCCCTCCCGAGACTTCTAACGAACCAGGGGACATGCTGAGATCTGGGCAACACACAGGCCGACGAACTGACCAGGCAGGCCAGCTTGAAAGCTGCCTACTTGGGGGGCGCCGTGACCGACCAGTAACCTCTGAGGACAACCGTTGCGGAACATCCCTTCTCTCCCGCGAGCTAACCTGAGGCCAAAACCACCGTGACCGGGAGCGGGAAGGTCGCTTGCTTGGGAAAAGCGTGTGGGTCCAGCGCGGTTTCCCTGCTTACCCCAGGCCCTTGCAGAGGCGCGGACGTTACCGCGAGCCTGAAAACGGGAGGTTGCGCTCTCGCTTCACTATCGAGTACTTGCCTTGGCTGTTCGGTGCTCCGCTTTCCGTACACCGCACTATCTTCTGCATGTCGGATGGCACCGGCAGTTGTAGCCAAGCAAGCCGGCCATCCTCGCCAAAGATCCACGCTGGGCAGCCCTCGTACCGAAGACACCGGGGCATCACGGGTGACACAAGCACGAGGTGCGGGACCACCCGCTCAGCCTGCGGAGCCGCGAACACTGCCGAGAGTCTCGCCACCTTGGACTGGAACTGACGGTTGGAATAGGCGGTAACGCCCTTGGCCTCCAGCATGATGACGTGGGACTCTCGGTCAGTGTCGAAGGCCACAAGGAGATCAATGTCTTCTTGTGTGCCGGTGATGAGTCGGGAATCGCGGGGATGGGGGCCAGGCGCACCGGACGTAGCTGCCAGATGGATGGCGGCGAAGAGCCAATCGAGGTGGTAGTCCATCGCCACGAATGCGTCCTCGGGGATGAACAAGCCCAGCATTGGGACAGCTTCTGGCGGAAGTCATTCCCAAGCCGGAACTCCTTGTTGTCCAAGGCGAGGCCGACCAGGAAGAACCGCTCCTTGCGGTTGAGACGACGGAGGTGTGGAACCAGGTAATGCATCGCGATTCCCCTCCCACTTACGTTCTGTCCATGAGTTCTGTTCTCCTCTGCTCCCTTACGACTTTGTGAGGACATCAAGCCCCCCGTTTCCCCGGTGTACCGGTACGGCCGTAGCTGGATCCCATTCTGCCGGCCCGATTCAGATCAGGGCCGAAGGGCGGTGACGCTGGCGCCGGACAGGTGCGGCTCAACTGAGGGTGCAGACTACGAAAGGACGTGTTCCCCTTGCGGTAAGAGACAATCGCCTTGATGAGGCTACTCGTATGATTTGCGCCGAGTACCATCCGATGACCCTGCGCCGGTCTTTTGCGCCGTCAAGACGAAGTGCCTTTGCCCTCTTGACATAGCGGCAGCAGCGCCGCCGCCACCCACAGGACAAGCTCCCGCAGGCCCAACTCCCACCCGGCGTGGAGCCAGTTGCCGCCCGTGATCGGCTCCGGAGGCCTGGCCCTGGGGTTGGCCCCCGTCGCATCCGACCACCTCCTCACCCTGTCCAGGACGAGCAGCACTGTTGCAGGCGGCACCTCCGCGGCCAATTCGGGGGCTCCCATCCCGTGCAGCGCCGCCGCCAGGGGGAGGTCGCGGCGCAGGACCTCCGACAGTCGGCAGGCTTCCCCATAGGCGTCAATCTTCTCCCGCATTCCATTACCCGCCGCTTGCAACTCAGCCAGGCTTTGATCTTTCAACTTCGCGATGGTCGACAGGGCAGAATCCCTCAGGGCGGCCACCGTCCCTTCCACTTCACCCCGCTTCCCCTCAAGCGCGCGGACGGAAGCTTCCAGCTTCCTTTCCCGCTCTTCCAGTTCCCGGCAGGCGGCAAGGAGGGAGCCGTACCGCTCGATGTCGGACTGCAGTTCGCCGGGTTCAGTGCTGTGGGGAACGTACGGATATTCACGTAGACGCGGTGATCAGGAAGCCCAACAGAGACAGCTATGACGTCATCAGCGCCATCATTGAGGTCAAGGGGTCCTGGCACCGGGAGCTGAGAAATGCGATGCGCACGCAACTTGTTGACCGTTATCTGGCGGACAACCCCGGGTGTCATGGGCTCTACGTTGTGGGCTGGTTCCACTGTGAGCAGTGGGACCGAGACGACCCAAGGCGGCGTCCCCCGTACCCCTCGCTGGAGCACGCTCAGGAGCAGTTGGCGTCGCAAGCTGACCATTTCTCCAACGAGTTGCACATCGTTCGGGCGTTGGTGCTTAACACGGCTCTGCGGTAGTGCGGGGGGTGATTTTTGGTAAGCGTCAAACTGTACCCACCTGGTGTGCTGCTCGGCGGTGAAGGATAATCT